>JAGXRS010000114.1 GCA_018335615.1 Hydrogenophaga sp.
CCAACCTCTATGTGCAATTGCACCGCGCCCGTCTGCGCCTGCGCGAGTGCCTGGAATTGAACTGGTTTGGCATCCGATGAACCCTGTGCTCAGAACCCTGCCGCTGATGCGCTCGTGCAAAGAGGCCGCATCCCTGATGGTCGCCCGGGAAGACCGCCCGCTCACGCGGACGGAGCGCTGGGCGCTGCGCCTGCACCTGTCCCTGTGCAAAGCCTGTCCGAACTTCGAGGGGCAGGTGCTGACCATGCGACAGGCGATGAAGCAGTGGCGCAACGACAGCGACCATGGGTAGCTGGCACGAGCCGCCACCACGATCAGCCCCGCGACCTTGCGCCAGGGGCGCCTGCTGTCAAGACAGCAAGGCCTGGGCAAATTCGCGCGCGTTGAAGGTTTCCAGGTCTTCGAGTTTTTCGCCGACGCCGATGAAATAGACCGGCACCGGCTTCTCGCGTGCAATCGCGCACAGCACACCGCCTTTGGCGGTACCGTCGAGCTTGGTGATGACCAGCCCGGTGAGCTTGAGCGCCTCGTCGAAGGCCTTCACCTGCATCAGCGCGTTTTGCCCGGTGTTGCCGTCGATCACCAGCAGCACCTCGTGGGGTGCGGTGGCGTCGGCCTTCTGCACCACGCGCCGGATCTTGCGCAGCTCTTCCATCAGATGCAGCTGCGTGGGCAGGCGTCCCGCGGTGTCGACCAGCACCACGTCGCGTCCGCGCGCCTTGCCGGCGGTGACGGCGTCGAAACTCACCGCGGCCGGGTCACCGCCTTGCTGCGTGATGATCTCCACCGTGTTGCGATCGGCCCACACGGCCAGCTGCTCGCGTGCCGCGGCGCGGAACGTGTCGGCAGCGGCCAGCAGCACGGTGGCGCCTTCGTTGGCCAGGTGGCGCGTGAGCTTGCCGATGGAGGTGGTTTTGCCCGCGCCGTTGACGCCGGCCACCATGATCACCGTGGGTTTGTGCTCGCCGATCACCAGGGGCTTTTGCAGCGGCGCCAGCAGGTCGGCAATGGCGTCCGCCAGCAGCGCTTTCACCGCGGCCGGGTCGGTGGCTTTCTGCTCTTTGACGCGGCGTTTCAGGTCGGCCAGCAGGTGCTCGGTGGCCTTCACGCCGGTGTCGGCCATCAACAGCGCGGTTTCCAGGTCTTCGTACAGCGCCTCGTCGATCTGCGTGCCGGTGAACACCGTGGCGATGCTGGCACCGGTTTTTTTCAGACCGGCCTTGAGCTTGTCGAGCCAGCCCTTGCGCGCGGGCGCCGCCTCCACGGCGGGCGGGGCCGGTGGTGGTGCAGGCGCTGCAGCGGGCGCTGGCGCCGCTACCGGGGGCGGCGTCAGGGGTGCCCTGGTCGGCGCAAGGGGCGTGGAAGACCGTGCAGCGGGAGCGAGGGGTGCGGGGGGCGCAGTCGGTGGCGCCACTGGCGGTGCGGGCGTTGGCGCCGGTGGCGGCGGCGGAGGTTCAGCGGGGGCTGGAGGGGGAACAGGGGCTTTTTTGCGGAAGAACGAGAACATTTTTCACTCTCTAGAATCCATTGCATTCTATGAAACGCCCCATGCACCTGCTTGACACGCGCGCCGCCGCCCTGTTTCTCGCCCTTTCGCTCGGTAGCGCTGGCGCATGGTCCCAGGCGCCTTCCAGCGCTGCGGTGCCCCCGGCCGCCTCGGTTGCAGCAGCAGACCAGGCCCACCCGTTCACCCTCTCCAACGGCATGACGCTGATCGTGCGGCCCGACCGCCGCGCACCCACCGTGGCCCACATGCTGTGGGTGCGGGTGGGCTCCATCGACGAGGTGGACGGCACCTCGGGTGTGGCGCATGTGCTGGAACACATGCTGTTCAAGGGCACGCCCGATCTGAAACCGGGCGAGTTCTCGCGGCGCATCGCGGCGCTGGGCGGGCGCGAAAACGCTTTCACCAGCCGCGACGCCACGGCCTACCACCAGCAGGTGCCCGCCACCAAGCTCGAAGAAGTGATGCGCCTGGAGGCCGACCGGTTCGCCCGCAACCAGTGGGACGACGAGGAATTCCGCCGCGAGATCGAGGTGATCAAGGAAGAGCGCCGCCAGCGGGTCGAGGAGTCGCCGCGTGCGCGCATGTTCGAGGCGCTGAACGCCCTGGTCTTCCAGGCCAGTCCTTACCGGCGTCCCATCATCGGCTGGATGAGCGACCTCGACGCCATGACACCGGACGATGTGCGCCAGTTCTACCAGCGCTGGTACACGCCGGCCAATGCCGCCGTGGTGATCGCGGGCGATGTGGACGTGGAGCAGGTGCGGGCCCTGGCCGAGCGGCATTTCGGTGCCATTCCCGCCCGGGCCGTGCCGGACCGCAAGCCGCGCGAAGAGCCCCCGCAGGTCGGCCCGCGGCGCCTCGAATTCCGCGCCGCGGCCGAGCAGGCGGTGGTGGCCCTGGCCTTCAAGGCGCCCAGCTGGACCGGCGGCACCGATGCCGCCAGCCAGGACGCGCTGGCGCTGACCGTGCTTTCTGCCGTGCTCGACGGTTACGCCGGTGCCCGCCTGGACCGCTCACTGGTGCAGGGCAGCGGCACGGGCGGCAAGCGCATCGCCGACAGCGCGGGCGCGTCCTTCGGCCTGTACGGTCGCGGCCCGCAGGTCTTCACGCTGGTGGCCGTGCCGGCCCGCGGGGTGTCGTCCGATGCCGCCGCCGCGGCGCTGAAGGCCGAGGTCGCCCGCATCGCCCGCGAAGGCATCAGCGAGGCGGAACTGCGGCGCGTGAAGACGCAGTGGACCGCCGGCGAGGTCTACAAGCTCGACTCGGTGTTCAACCAGGCGCGCGAGCTGGGCAGCTACTGGATCAACGGCATGGACGTGGACACCGGCGAGCGGCTCATGGCGCAGCTCAAGGCGGTCACCGCCGCGCAGGTGCAGTCGGTGGCCCAGCGCTATTTCTCTGACGAGCAGCTCACCACCGCCGTGCTGGTGCCCGACCCCAGCCGCCGCGCTGCCACCAGCCCCGCCACGCCGCGCCCCGCCCTGACGCGTCACTGATGCCCGCCATGCTCCCACTTCCTGTTTTTGCTTCCCGTCTGGCGCGCCGTACCCGCGCGCTGCTGTTGCCGCTCAGCCTGCTGGTCCTGCCCTGGCAGATCGCCCAGGCCGCCATTCCCATCGAACACTGGACACACGCCAGCGGCGCGCGGGTCTACCTGGTGGCGAGCCCGTCCATTCCCATGCTGGACGTGCAGCTCGATGTGGACGGCGGCAGCCGCCGCGACCCTGCCGAGCGCGCCGGGCTGGCGAGTGCCACCGCCGCGTTGTTGTCGGCTGGTGTCGCCGCCCATGGCGGGCAGCCTGCGCTGGATGAAAACCAGCTCAGCGAGGCCTGGGTGGACCTCGGCGCCCAGTTCGGCGCACAGGCCGGCAACGACCGCTTCAGCGTCAGCCTGCGCACCCTGACCGAGCCCGATCTGCTGGAGCGCGCGGTGGCCCTGGCCGCCCGCCAGCTGGCCGCACCCGCCTGGCCCGAGCGCGTGTGGCAGCGCGAACGCGAGCGCCTGCTGGCCTCTCTGCTGGAAGCCGAGACCCGCCCTGGCACCCATGCCGGCCGTGCCTTCTCCCGTGCCGTCTACGGCACCCACCCCTACGGTTTCGAGCCCGTGGCCGCCACGCTCAACCGCATCACGGTCGCCGACGTGCGGGCCTTTTACCGGCGCCACGTGGCCGCGTGCCGCGCCCAGGTCACGCTGGTGGGCGCCATCGACCGTGCCCGCGCCGACCGCATCGTCGGGCAGTTCATGCAGGCGATCCAGCCCCACGGTTGCGAACCGCTGCTCGCGCTCGCTCAGGTGCCGGCGCTGGCCCGCGCGGTGGAGGTGCAGCTGCCCTTCGACGCGGCGCAGGCCCAGGTGCTGATCGGCCAGCCCGGTTTCCCTCGCAACGATCCGGACTTTTTCCCGCTCTTCGTCGGCAACTACATCCTGGGCGGTGGCGGCTTCGTGTCGCGCCTGACCACCGAGGTGCGCGAAAAACGCGGCCTGAGCTACAGCGTCTACAGCTACTTCGCGCCCGGCCTGCACGCCGGCGCCTTCCAGCTGGGCCTGACGACCCGACCCGACCAGGCGGCACAGGCCGTGGGCGTGGCGCGCGACGTGGTGCGCCAGTTCGTGGAGCAGGGCCCGACCGACGCCGAACTGCAGGCCGCGAAGGACTTTCTCATCAACGGCTTCGCGTTGCGCATCGACAGCAACCGCAAGCTGCTCGACAACGTGGCCAACATCGCCTGGAACGGCCTGCCGCTGGACTACCTCGACACCTGGACACAGCAGGTGCAGGCCGTGAGCGTGGCCGACATCCGCCGGGCCTTCGCGCGTGTGCTGCAGCCCGAGCGCATGGCCACTGTGGTGGTGGGCGCGCGTCCCTGAAGGGGGCGGGTCTCCGTGCTTTAAGCTCGCCCTCATGAAGCCACGACACGCACAGCCCCCTGTTTCCCGTTCCAAGCCCGACCAGCCGGGCAAGCCCCGCACCGCACCGCAGGAAGTCCGCATCATCGGCGGCCTGTGGAAGCGCACGCCGCTCCCGGTGGCCAATCAGGCCGGGCTGCGTCCCACGCCCTCGCGTGTGCGCGAAACCCTGTTCAACTGGCTGGGGCAGGACCTGCGCGGCTGGCACTGCCTGGATGCCTTTGCGGGCACCGGCGCCCTTGGTCTGGAGGCCGCGTCCCGGGGCGCGGCCGAGGTGGTGCTGGTGGAGCAGGAGTCCGGTCTGCTGACCGCGCTGAACCGGGTCAAGGCCAAGTTGAAAGCCGACATGGTGCGCGTGGAGCGCGGCGACGGCGTGGCCGCGCTGCGCCAGCGCGCCGGCAGCGGGCTCGACGTGGTGTTTCTGGACCCGCCCTTTGCCGAGGGGCAGAACGACGCGCTGGTGCTGTCGGCCCTGATGGCGGCCCGCGCGGCCATTGCCGAGAATGGGCTCGTCTACCTGGAGGCCCCGCGTGTCTGGACCGAGGCCGAACTGGCCCCGCTGGGCCTGGCGCTGCACCGCCAGGGCAAGGCCGGGCAAGTCGCCTTCCACCTCTTGCGGCCATTGCTGGCGGGCTGAGTCGCTGCAGACCCCTCGCGCATAATTCCGGGCATGACTTCCGACCTTTCCCGTCCAGCGGGCCAGCCGCGCATCGCGGTGTACAGCGGCACCTTCGACCCCGTCACGCTGGGGCATGAAGACGTGGCCCGTCGCGCGGCGCGCCTCTTCGACGAGCTGATCATTGCCGTGGCCGTGGCCCACCACAAGAAGACCCGTTTCAGCCTCGCACAGCGGCTGGAGATGGTGGCCGAAGCCGCTGCGGGCATGCCGGGCACCGTGCGCGTGCTGCCCTTCGACGGCCTGATCATGGACTTCTGCCGCACGCAGGGGGCCTGTGCCGTGGTGCGCGGCATTCGCAACCTGACCGACTTCGATTACGAAGCCCAGATGGGCGCCATGAACCGCAAGCTCAACCCGGCGGTGGAAACCGTGTTCCTGCTGCCACAGGCCGAGCTGCAGTGCATTTCCAGCACCCTGGTGCGCGAAATCGCCACCCTGGGTGGCGACGTGTCGCAGATGGTGAGTGCCCCGGTGGCGGGCCGCCTGAAGCCCCAGCCGCTGCAGGCCTGAACAGGAGTCACGACATGGCCCTGATGATCACCGACGAATGCATCAACTGCGATGTGTGCGAGCCCGAGTGCCCCAACGAGGCCATTTACATGGGTGCGGAGATCTACGAGATCGATCCGTCGCGCTGCACCGAGTGCGTGGGGCACTTTGACGAACCGCAGTGTGTGCAGGTCTGCCCCGTGAGCTGCATCCCCGTGAACCCCCAGCAGGTGGAAAGCCAGGAAACGCTCTGGCAGAAATACCAGCGCCTGCAGAAAGCCGGTCAGCCTTTGTCGGCCGCGGGGGACGCGTCGGGCAGCGCCGCTTCTCCTCCTGCCAGCGGAACCTGAGCCGCAACGCCGGCCGGCGCTGGCCGCGGCGGTTTGGGGCGTGGTGGTTTGCTGGTGTGGATCAGGGCGGTGGCCTTGTCCATGTCACCCGCAATCAGCAACGGCAGCGCCTTGAGGCTGCGGTCCAGCGTCTGGGCAATGGCAATGCGGTCGTCGGGCGAGGGTTTCTTGAGCACCCAGTTCGCCACCTCGTTGCGGTTCCCGGGGTGGCCGATGCCGATGCGCAACCGCCAGTAGTCCGGGCTGCCCAGCTGGGCGTGGATGTCGCGCAGGCCATTGTGCCCTGCGTGACCGCCGCCGCGCTTGAGCTTGGCCTCGCCCGGGGGCAGGTCCAGCTCGTCGTGCACCACCAGCACCTCTTCCGGCGCGATCTTGAAGAAACGGGCCACCGAACCCACGCACTTGCCCGAGAGGTTCATGAAGGTCTGCGGCTCGACCAGCCACACGCTCTGGCCGCCCACGCTGGCACGCGCCACCAGCCCGAAATGGCCGCGCTCCATCTGCAGCGGTGCCTTGAGCAGGCGGGCGGCTTCGTCCACCCACCAGAAACCGGCGTTGTGCCGGGTGTGTTCGTAGTCGGGCCCGGGGTTGCCCAGGCCGGCGATGAGTCGGATCATGCGGGGAATTATGGAGGAGGCGGAAACAGAAACGGCCCGCAGGGCGGGCCGTTTCCAGCAGAAGGCAAAGGGTCCGGGAAGGACTTACTTCTTCTTCTTGCCCTTCTTGTCGTCGGCCGGTGCGGCCACGGGAGCGGCCACGATTTCCTCGACGGGCTCGACCACGGTGGCGATCGTCAGGTCCTTGCGGCCGTGCATCACGATCTTGATGCCCTTGTCCAGCTTCAGGTCGCCGGTGTGCACGGTGGTGCCCTTGGTGACGTCGCCCAGGTCAACCGTGATGTGCTCGGGCAGCTGGGTGGCCAGGCACTCGATCTCGATCTCGGTCATCACGTGGTTGATCACGCACTTGTCGATCTTGACGGCAGGCGAGTTCTCTTCGTTGATGAAGTGCAGGGGCACTTTCTTGTGCAGACGGGTCTTCTCGTCCACGCGCTGGAAGTCCACGTGCAGGACTTGCGGCTTGAAGGGGTGGTACTGCACGTCGCGCAGCAGCACTTTGTGCACGTTGCCGGCGAGTTCCATGTCGAGGATCGACGCGTGGAAGGTTTCCTTCTTCAGCGCGTGCCACAGGGCGTTGTGGTCCAGTTCGATGGTGATGGCGTCGGCTTCGCCACCGAAGACGATACCGGGCGTACGGCCGGTGTTGCGGAGACGGCGGCTCGCACCCGTGCCCTGCTTGGCGCGCTCAAAAGCGACAAATTGCATAACTTACTCCTGTTGAGGGGTTCCGCGACCAGAACGCCTCGGTTTCAAAAAGGAAGGCCTCCACTCGGAGGCCCTCCACTTTTTGTTGCGCCAGGATCTCAGAAGAGATGGTCCTGGTCGGCAAACAAACTCATGACCGACTCACCCGAGGCAATGCGCGCAATGGTCTCGGCCATCAGCGGTGCCACGGAGAGCTGGCGAATCTTGGCGCAGGCCTGGGCGGCTTGCGAGAGCGGAATGGTGTTGGTGACCACCACCTCGTCGAGGGCGTTGCCCTTGGCAATGCGCTCG
>JAGXRS010000115.1 GCA_018335615.1 Hydrogenophaga sp.
TCCCGGGTTGGCCGGGATCAGGAAACGGTAGCTCGGCCGCAGCGGGTCGGCCGGTGCGAGCCGGGGCACCAGCCCGGCCGCCAGCGTGGCCAGCACGCCGCCCAGGAACCGGCTGCGCCGCATGCCTGTGAACGCACGCGGCCTGCTGGGCTCAGTGCTCGTCATGCGAAGCGCTCCACCGGTCGCCCCAGCGGCCAGCGGGGTCAGGCGAGCGCAGCGCCTGCATGTCGCGCCGGTCGCGCTTGGTCGGGCGCCCCTGTTCGATCGTGTGGGCCGGCTCCGGCGCCAGCCGGCGCTGCTCGGCCGCGGCCAGCCGCTGCGCCACCGACTCGGCCGTTTCCTCGTACAAATGGGCAGCCACGGAAGCGGGCCCGCGGGTGCCCGAGAGCGCGCGCACGATCACCGTGCGCACCACGGGGCCGATGCGCAACTCGATCGCGTCCCCCAGGTGCACCTCGCGCGCGGGCTTGACGGCCTGGCCGTTGACCTGCACGCGGCCTTTGTCGATTTCATCCTGGCTCAGGCCGCGGGTCTTGTAGAAGCGGGCCGCCCAGAGCCATTTGTCCAGGCGGATACGGGTGGCGGTGTCTCCGGTGTGGGGCATAAACCTCTGCGTGGAAAGGGGACAGGGTGGGTGCGCTGCGGGGCAAACGGCAAGCCCACCCGGGGGGAGCAGCGTACCATTCGCCGGTCATTGACAACAACCGAGTGCCCTGACACGCGCAGCGCATTCTGCGTGCGGTGAGGCCCATGCTGTATGTACGTCTTGCCACCAACAGGGATCATTTGCCCGTCACATGTCCTGCACCGGAGCTGAACACCATGAACACCCCCGCCATTCCCCAGTCGCGCTACCTGATCTGCGAAGGCCGCGAAATTCACTTCATGGACTGGGTGCCCACCCCGGTGGCGCAGCCCCCGGCCTGCCCGGTGGTCATCGCCTGGCACGGGCTGGCGCGCACCGGGCGCGACATGGACGCACTCGCTGCGCAACTGGCGGGCCACGGGTACCGCGTCATCTGCCCCGACACCATCGGGCGTGGCCTCTCACAGTGGAGCCCGGTGCCCGAGGTCGAATACTGCCTGGCCTTCTACGCCCGCCTGGCCGAGTCGCTGGCCGACCAGTTGGGGCTGGAGCGCTTCCACTGGGTGGGCACGTCCATGGGCGGCGCCATTGGCATGGTGTGCGCGGGCGGGGCGCTGCACGGGCGCATCGAGCGTCTGGTCATCAACGACATCGGCCCCCAGCCCAACCCCGTGGCCATCGACCGCATCCGCAGCTACGCCGGCAGCCCTGCCGCGTTCGACACCGTGGGCGAGCTGGAACAGTACTTCCGCACCATCTACAAGCCCTACGGTTTTCTGACCGACGCACAGTGGCGCCTACTGACGGAAAGCTCGGTGCGTCGCCTGCCCGATGGGCGCGTCACGCCGCACTACGACCCGGCCATGGTGATGCAGTTCACCCACCACCCGGCCGACTACGACCTCTGGCCCGACTACGAGCGCATCACCGCCCCGGTGCTGTGCCTGCGCGGGGCGGAGTCCGATTTGCTGCTGCCCGACACGGCAGAGGCCATGCGCGACCGCGGCCCGCGCGCTCTGGTGGTCACCATTGCCGGCTGCGGGCACGCGCCGGCGTTGAATGTACCGGAGCAGTTCGAGTTGGTTGGACGGTTTTTGGCGGGGCAGTGAGCGGCGGTTAAGTTGCAGTGACTGTGCCGCCCTTCAAGGTCTACTTATGGCCGTCCGCAGTCAACCACCAAACTGCAACCCCTACAGCCTCAATCCCGCGCCCCCATCCCCAACGCCCGCTCCCGGCTCGCCTGCAGCGCCATCGGATCATCCGCCTGTTGCGTCGGCCAGCCCTGCAAGTGGCGCTCCACCAGCGCGGTGAGCGAGCGGATCCAGTCCGGGCTGTCGTTCAGGCAGTCGATATACGTGAACTGCTGGCCGCCGGCGTGCAGGAAGGCTTCACGGGCTTCCATGCTGATTTCTTCCAGCGTTTCCAGGCAGTCGCTGGTGAAGCCGGGGCAGACCACGTCCACGCTCTTCACGCCTTTTTGCCCCATGGCGATGAGGGTGGGCTCGGTGTAGGGCTCCAGCCATTTGGCCTTGCCGAAGCGCGACTGGAAGGTGACCGTGTAGCGGTCTTTGGCCAGGCCCAGCTTTTCGGCCAGCAGGCGCCCGGTCTTGTGGCATTCGCAGTGGTAGGGGTCGCCCAGTTCCAGCGTGCGCTGCGGCACGCCGTGGAAGCTCATCACCAGGTGTTCGCTGCGGCCGTGGTGGGCCCAGTGATGTTCGATCTTGCGGGCGAGGGCGTCGATGTAGCCCGCGTCGTCGTGGTAGCGGTTGATGAAGCGCATCTCGGGCAACTGGCGCGCCTTTAGGCCCCAGTTCGCCACGCTGTCGAACACGCTGGCGGTGGTGGTGCCGCTGTACTGCGGGTAGGCCGGCACGATGAGCACGCGCGTCATGCCCTGGGCCTTGAGTTCGTCGAGCACGGCGGGAATGGATGGGTTGCCGTAGCGCATGGCGTAGCGCACGGTGACCTGGTGGCCGCGCTCGCCCAGGTAGCCGCGCAGCAGCGTGGCCTGTTTCTCGGTCCACACCTTCAGCGGCGAGCCTTCGGGCGTCCACACCGTGGCGTATTTGGCCGCTGATTTTTTGGGCCGCACGCGCAGGATGATGCCGTGCAGGATCAGCCACCAGATGGGTTTGGGGATTTCGACGACGCGGTGGTCGCCCAGAAATTCAGCGAGGTAGCGGCGCACGGCCGGGGCGGTGGGCTCGTCGGGCGTGCCCAGGTTGCACAACACAACAGCCGTGCGCGCGGCCTGCCCATGGGAATACTGAGGTTCTTTTTGAAATGCCATGCGCTATTCTCCCGCAGACATGAAGACCCCCCAGACCGCTCCCCCCGAAGTGCGCGCCGCCCATGAGCCGGCGCCTGGCGACACCCTGCCCTGTGGTTGCACGCCACGCCAGCCCGATGCCGCGCCCGCCACAACGCCCGTGGCCGACGCCGGCATCGACGTGTCCCGCATCCGCGCCATCACGCTGGATCTGGACGACACGCTCTGGCCGATCTGGCCCACCATCGCGCGTGCCGAGGCGGTGCTGCAGGCCTGGCTGGGCGAACATGCGCCGGCCACCGCGGCGCTGTGCGCCGACAAGGCCGTGCTGCGCGAGGTGCGGCTGCACATGAACACCGCGCGGCCCGAGCTGGCCCACGACATGAGTGCGCTGCGGCGCGAGTCGATCCGCCTGGTGCTGCAGCGCGCTGGCGACGACCCGTCGCTGGCCGAGCCCGCGTTCGAGGTGTTCTTTGCCGAGCGCCAGCGCGTGGACCTGTTTGCCGATGCGCTGCCAGCGCTGGAATTCCTGAGCAGCCGCTTCCCCGTGGTGGCGCTGTCCAACGGCAATGCCGACGTGCACCGCGTGGGGCTGGGCGCGCATTTCAAGGCGTCGGTCAGCGCACGCACATTCGGCGTGGGCAAGCCGCACCCGCGCATCTTCCACGCCGCGGCCGAGGCGGCCGGGGTGGACAGCGCGCAGGTGCTGCACATCGGCGACGACGCGCACCTGGACGGCGTGGGCGCGCTCAACGCCGGCATGCAGCTGGCCTGGGTGAACCGCGAGGGCCAGGCCTGGGCGCATGCGCCGCTGCGCCCGCACACCACCGTGTCCGATCTGCTGGCGCTGTGCCGCCAGCTCGGCTGAGCTTTTTCAACCAACGAACGACCATGAGCCTCACCATCCACGGCATTGCCGCGTCCCGCGCCATCCGCCCGCTCTGGGCCGCCACCGAACTCGGCCTGGACTTCACCCATGTGCCCACGCCCTACCAGGGCGGGCTCACGCGCACACCCGAGTTCCTGGCGCTCAACCCCAACGGGCACATCCCGGTGGTGGTGGATGCGCGGCCCGAAGGTGATGTGGTGGTGTGGGAAAGCATGGCGTGTGCGCTCTACATCGCGCGCCAACACGGCCCGGTCGACGGGCAGGGCATCACGCCCGCCACCCCGGCTGAAGACGCCGACGCGCTGCGCTGGAGCTTCTGGGCCGTCACCGAATGCGAGGCCGACGCGCTCACGGTGCTGATGCACCGCATGGTGATGCCGGCCGAGCGGCGCAAGCCCGAGCTGGCGGAAGCGGCCGAGCGGCGGCTGGCGGTGCCGCTGAAGGTGATCGAGGCGCACCTGCAGCGCCAGCAGGCGGCTGGCCGTGCGCACCTGGCCGCCGAGCGTTTCACCCTCGCGGATCTCTGTGTGGCGAGTGTGCTGAACTGGGCGCGACCCTCACAGGTGCTGATGCAGGCGCACCCGCTGACGCATGCCTGGATTCTGCGTTGCATCGAGCGGCCCGCTCACCGCGAAGCCCATGCCCTGGGCAAGGGGTGAAAGGTCGACCGAAACACTCGGTTACCGTTATATGAAAAGTCGCAGCATTTGCGTGCGAATTAGATAAAAAAGTATATTGTCCAGCTCAGTTCAATCCAACGCCCTGTTGGTTGAGCGGCTGGTCACCGTGTTTGCAGCAGCGTTCGTTTTCTTCAGGTGGTTGGGTGTGCTTTCGCATCCAGTGGCGCAGTGCGTCGGTGGATCTCATCCCCGAAACAGGAGAAAACCATGTCCCGCATCCCCCATCTTTCCCTGGCCGTCCTCTCAGCTGTCTTGGCGCTGAGCGCTTGCGGCAAGAAGGAAGAAGCGGTACCCGCCGCCACAGCGCCCGAGGCAGCGGTGGCGCAGGCCTGCGGCAAGGTCACGGTGGCCAACATGAACTGGCAGTCGGCCGAGGTGCTGGCCCACATCGACCACATCATCCTGAGCAAGGGCTACGGCTGCGAGGTGGAGCTGGTGCCCGGCGACACCATGCCCACGTTGACCGCGATGATGGAAAAGGGCCAGCCCGATGTGGCGCCTGAAGCCTGGATCAACGCCGTGCGCCAGCCACTGGACGCCGCCGTGCAGGAGGGCAAGCTGCACTACGCCGCCGAGTCGCTGAAAGACGGTGGCGTTGAAGGCTGGTGGATTCCCAAGTACCTGGCCGACGCCAACCCGTCGATCAAGACCATTGAAGATGCGCTGAAACACCCGGAACTGTTCCCCTCCGCCGAAAACAAGGGCAAGGGCGCGGTGCACAACTGCCCCTCGGGCTGGAACTGCCAGCTCACCACCGTCAACGCCTTCAAGGCCTGGGACGCGGCCAGGCAAGGCTTTGTGCTGCTCGACACCGGTTCGGCCGCCGGCCTGGATGGCTCTCTTGCCAAGGCCTACGAGCGCAAGCAGGGCTGGCTGGGTTACTACTGGGCGCCCACGTCCATCCTGGGCAAGTACGAGATGGTGAAGCTCGACGCCGGTTACCCACACGACAAGGAAGCTTTCGAGACCTGCAACGCCCAGGCCGATTGCGCCAAGCCGGTGAAGACCGACTGGGCGCGCGCCGAGGTGTTCACCGTGATCACCGACCGTTTCCAGAAAGCGGGCGGCCCGGCGGTGGACTATCTGAAGCAGCGCGCCTGGGGCAACGAGACCGTCAACACCCTGCTGGCCTGGATGAGCGACAACCAGGCCACCGGTGCCGACGGCGCTGCGCACTTCCTCAAGACGCAGCCCGAGATCTGGAGCGGCTGGGTGAGCCCTGAGGTGGCGGAAAAGGTCAAGGCGTCGCTCTGACGCGCACTTGATTCGAAGGCCACTGCGCGGTTGCAGCGTGGTGAGCTCTATCGCGTCCGGGACGCCTCGTGGCTTACCGGGCGTTTTTCCGACCGAACCAAGGAGCAAGGCATGGCCTGGTTGAAAGAATTTCCCTCGCTGGGGTCCGACGCGCTCGGTGAGATCCGGCGCACGGTGGACGGCGCCTTTCGCGGTTTCACGCGCGAGCACGGCGAGACGATGGAGCGCCTGTTTGATCCACTGCGCGATTTCCTGCTGGCATCCGAGCGCCTGCTCACGCAGTCGCCCTGGCCGCTGGTGGTGGGCGGCATCGCGCTGATCGCCTGGCTCGCCTCGCGCTCGCACAAGATCGTGATCGGCACCGTTCTCACCCTGCTGCTGATCGGCTTCTTCGGCATGTGGGCCGACACCATGAAGACCATCTCGATGATCTTCGTCTGCACCGTGGTGGCACTGGTGGTGGGCCTGCCGCTGGGCATTGCCATGAGCCGCTGGGACCGGCTGCAGCGGGTGGTCAACCCCACGCTGGACGTGATGCAGACCATGCCGAGTTTTGTGTACCTGATTCCGGTGGTGATGCTGCTGGGCATTGGCCGTGTGCCGGGCCTGATCGCGGTGGTGATCTACGCCATTCCGCCGGTGATCCGCTTCACCAACCTGGGTATCCGCCTGGTCGACAAAGACCTGCTGGAGGCGGCCGATGCGTTCGGCTCGTCCACCTGGCAGAAGATGCGACAGGTGCAGTTGCCGCTGGCGCTGCCCACCATCATGGCCGGCGTCAATCAGACCATCATGCTGTCGCTGGCCATGGTCGTGATTGCGTCGATGATCGGCGTGCAGGGCCTGGGCCAGCCGGTGCTCAAGGCGATTTCGAACCAGTACTTCACCATGGGCGTGTTCAACGGCCTGGCCATCGTGGGTATTGCGATCATCTTTGACCGCGTGTCGCAGGCTTACGGCAAGCGGCTGCAACGGCATCTGGAGGTGGTCCATGGTTGACGCGCAAACCGCATGGATGGCAACACCCACCGCTGCGGCCGGGGCTGCTGCGGCCGGCATTTCCATCCGCCATCTCTACAAGATCTTCGGCCCCACGCCCGAGAAGTTTCTCGGGCCGGTGCGGGACGGCATGAGCAAGCAGGAGCTGCGCGACGTGCACGGCCATGTGCTGGGCCTGCGGGACATCAACATCGACATGCCCGCTGGCGGCATCCAGGTGGTGATGGGGCTTTCAGGTTCCGGCAAGAGCACGCTGATCCGCCACATCAACCGCCTGATCGATCCCACGGCCGGTGAACTGCTGGTGCAGGTGAAGGGCCAGCCGGTGGATGTGATGAAGATGAACCCGCGCGAGCTGCTGCGTTTTCGCCGCCAGCAGACCGCCATGGTGTTCCAGAAGTTCGCGCTGTTCCCTCACTTCACCGTGCTGGAGAACGCCGGATACGGCCTGCAGGTGCAGGGCGTGGCGCGCAAGCAGCGGCGCGACAACGCCATGCGCTGGATCGAACGGGTGGGGCTCAAGGGTTACGAAGACAACTACCCCAACCAGCTTTCGGGTGGCATGCAGCAACGCGTGGGCCTGGCCCGGGCGTTGAGCAACGACGCGCCGGTGCTGCTGATGGACGAGGCGTTTTCCGCGCTCGACCCGCTGATCCGCAGTGACATGCAGAGCGTGCTGCTGGACCTTCAGCAGGAGATTGGCAAGACCATCGTCTTCATCACGCACGACCTGGACGAGGCGCTGCGCCTGGGCGACCGCATCGCCATCCTGCGCGACGGCGAGGTGGTGCAGCAGGGCACGGGCCAGCAGATCGTGCTCAAGCCGGCGGACGACTACATCGCCAGCTTTGTGCGCGACGTGAACCGCGGCCGCGTGATCCGCTGCCGCACGCTGATGTTGCCTGGTGCGCGTGTCGATGGCCCGGACGTGGACCCCGGCCTGGTGATCGAAGAGGCGGCGCGGCTGCTCAGCGCCGAGAGCAAGGAAGCCGCCAACGTGGTCAACAGCAAGGGCCGGCACCTGGGCACCATCAGCATGGGCGATATCATCGGCGCCATCGTGCCGCCGAACCCGGAGCCTGTGCCGCAGGCGGGGCTGGTCGAAGCGCACTGACGCACCAGCCTGGAGGCCAGTCGGGTGCCAGCGCAGTCGGCAGGCGCCATGAAAAAGGCGGACGCAAGGTCCGCCTTTTTCATGCGACGAAGGTGCTCACCAGCCCCACAGCAGCTGCTTGGCGACCCAGCCGGTGTTGCCGTTGTCGCGCTCCACGCGCACCCAGTCGGACTTTTTCTCCCGCGTGCGCAGCAGTTCGCCGTATTCGGCCTTGCCGACGATGCGGTGCTGCGTGCCCGGTCCCTGGCGGATGTTGGCGGTCTTGGCCTTGACCACATGGTGGGGTGTGTTGCCGGTGAGCGAGCGCGCCACCCAGCCACGGTCGTTCTCGAAGTCGCTGACCTGCAGCCAGTTGCCCTGGCGCGCGAGCACCTTGAGCGGGTAACCCTTGCGCAGCTCCCACAGCACCTCGGTGTTGGTCCCGGGCCCCGAGCGCATGTTCAGCGTGCTGCCTTTCACGCTCACCATGTTCTGGGCGCTGGCGGTGCCGGTTGACAGCAGCGCCAGCCCGGTGACGAGTGCGGCGAGGGTGTGTCGAAAGCGGGGTGTGCGGGTCATGCGTGGGGGCTCCTTCGTGTGGGGTTGAACAGGCAGCGCCTGGGCGTTTTTGGCAGGAGCGAAAGACGCTCAGCTACTCAACAGGGAGGGAGAGCGGCGGGCGCCACAGGTTCCCCATCCACCCGCTTCAGTGCAACGCTTGGGCGGCGGCCAGCCCGCTGCGCACCGCACCTTCGAGTGTGGCGGGGTAGGGTCCGTCCACATAGTCGCCCGCTGCCAGCAGGCCGGGGGCAATGGCTTGCGGGGGGCGTTGCAGGCCGGGCGTGCAGGCAAAGGTGGCGCGCTTGTCCACCACCGTCTGGATGAGCTGCAGGCCGCTCAAGCCGAGTTGTCGCCGAGCCTGTTCCAGCACCAGGGCCTGCAGTTCGTCGCGCTCGCCCACGCTGGCACTGATGACAAACGCCAGCACGCCCTGCGCGGCGGGATCGCCGGGGAACAGTTGCCCGCGGTCGAACACGAACTGCGCCGGGGCGCCGTGAGCATCGGGATCCGCCCGCAAGGCCAGCAGCGGGGCGACCAGGCGCACGCCGGGAGCCCAGGCATACACCGTGGTGATGGCGGTGAACGCCAGCGAGCCCGCGCATTCGGCCCAGTGGTGGAGGGCGCCCGACAGGGATGCGTCCCCGGCGGCTTGTGCCGCCTGCGCGGCCCCGTCCATGGCCTGCGCCGCCGGTCGGGCAGCGGTGGCCCAGACCACCCGGTCAAAATGCTCGCTCCAGCCATGGCCTTCCAGGGCCCAGCCGCTGTTTTCCCGTCGCAGCTGGCGCACCGGTGTGACCGCGCGCAGGTGCACCCGTTCGCCGTGCTGACGCGCCAGCCAGCCGGCCGCCGCCGTGGGCAGCAGGCTGCCCAGATCGGTGCGGGGCAGCAGCAAGGCCGAGGCGGCCCAGCGGCCATGGCCCTGTCCAAACAGCGCGTCACGCATCACCCGCAGAAACACCTGGGCGCTCGCATCGCGCGCCGGCAGGTTCAGGGCCGACACGCACAGTGGTTCGATGAGTTCGTCCATCACGCGCGTCGGCAAGGACGCACACAGGGCGGCAACGGTGAGCGATGGCTCACAGGCGAAGCCGGCGCGCTGCCAGTTCAATGAGGCGCGCACCAGCGACCAGCGTTCGCCCCACCGCCAGCCGCGGGCGGTGGCG
>JAGXRS010000116.1 GCA_018335615.1 Hydrogenophaga sp.
CAAGATCACCGGCGACGCCGACAAGCCCCTCGAACTCATCCGCCGCTACAAAAACGAGCGCCTGCCCAACGTGGCGGTCACGGTGGACCTGCTCACCACCGGCATTGACGTACCAGAAATCTGCAACCTCGTCTTCCTGCGCCAGGTCAACAGCCGCATTTTGTTTGACCAGATGCTCGGCCGTGCCACCCGCCTGTGCGACTTTGACGGTGAATCTAAGGAAAGCTTCCGGGTCATTGACGCCGTTCGCATCTTTGAACACATCGGCAACATGACCGACATGAAGCCCGTGGTGGTCAACCCCAGCATCTCCTTCGCGCAACTGGAGCGGGAAATGGTTCAAGTAACCGACGACGCGGCGCGTGAGCTGGTGCGCGACCAGTTCCTCGCCAAGTTCCAGGCCAAAAAGCGCCACCTCAAAGGCCAGGCCGCCCAGGACTTTGAGAGCCAGGCCGGCATGACGCCGGACGAGTTCGTCCGAACAATCAGGGCCCTGCCACCAGGCGACCTGGCCAAATGGTTTGCCCAACACCCCGATCTGGGTCAAATACTCGACCGTAAACGCGAAGGAAGCGGCCAAGGGGTGTACGTTTCTGACCACCCCGACCAGCTGAAGAACGTCGAACGCGGCTACGGCAAAGCCAGCCGCCCTGAGGACTACCTCAAGGCGTTCAAGGAATTCATCGCCAGCCACGGCAATGAGCTGCCCGCCCTGCTGACCGTGCTCACCCGCCCGCGCGACCTCACGCGCCAGCAGCTCAAGGAGCTGGTGCTTGCGCTGGACCAGGCCGGCTTCACGGAAATGCGCTTGGCCACCGCTTGGCGCGAACTCAGCAACCAAGACATTGCCGCCCGCATCATTGGCTATATTCGCCAGGCTGCCGTGGGCGATGCGCTGGTTCCCTACGCCGAGCGTGTGGACCACGCCATGCAAACCCTGCTGACACATCCGCCCGGCGGCAAAGCCTGGACCCACCCACAGCGCGACTGGCTCAAACGCATCGCCGCACAAACCAAGGCCAACCTGCTGGTGGACCGCGCCGCGCTCGACGACCCTGACCTCATCTTCAAACGCGAAGGCGGTGGCTTCAACCGCCTAGACAAACTCTTCAATGGCCAACTCCAGCCCGTGCTGGAAGCCTTTAACGACGCGCTGTGGGCCCCGCCGCCCCAGTCCGCCCAACGCTAAACCCCACATCACATGCCCAACCCCACCGCTGCGCTCGATATCGGCGCCAAGCTCTGGTCACTCTGCAACGTGTTGCGTGACGACGGCGTCACCTACCACCAGTACCTGAGCGAGCTCACCTACCTGCTGTTTCTGAAAATGATGCAGGAGACCGGGCAGGAAGAACGCCTGACCGTCTTCAAGGCCCCCAAGAAAGGCGAACCCAAGCTGCTGCAACCCGGCGTGCGCTGGGCCGACTTGATTTGCGCCTCCGCTCCCGACCGGCTCGACACCTACAAAGAAATGCTGCTGGACTACGGCTTGCATGGCCAGGGCGCCGTGCAGGCTATTTACGCCAACGCCAACACCTTCATCACCAAGCCCGCCACGCTGAGCAAGCTTGTGACCGACATCGACGCGCTCGACTGGTACAGCGTGCAGCGCGACGATCTGGGCGACCTCTACGAAAACCTGCTGGAACGCAACGCCACCGAAAAGAAAAGCGGCGCCGGCCAGTACTTCACGCCCCGCCACCTCATCGACAGCATCGTCACCGTGCTCAAGCCCCAGCTGGGCGATGTGATTCAGGATCCTGCGGCCGGCACCTGCGGTTTTTTGATCGCGGCCAACAACCACCTGCGTCAACACAACGACTTCGACAGCCTGAGCGAAGAAGCCCAGCGCCGCTACCGGCACAACACCTTCTACGGCATGGAGCTGGTGCAAGACACCCACCGCCTGGCGCTGATGAACATGCTCTTGCACGGCATTGAAGGCGGCGTGGACTATGGCGACACCTTGAGTGAGGACTACCGCAAGCTCCCGTCCGCCACGCTCCTCCTCTCGAATCCGCCCTTTGGCACAAAAAAAGGTGGCGGCCTGCCCACCCGTGGCGACCTGACCTACATCACCAGCAACAAACAGTTTGCCTTCCTGCAGCACATCTACCGCAGCCTAAAACCTGGTGGCCGCGCCGCCGTGGTGCTGCCCGACAACGTGCTTTTTGAAAGCAACGTCGGCACCGACATTCGCCGCGACCTGATGGAGAAATGCAACCTCCACACCATCTTGCGCTTGCCCACCGGCATCTTTTACGCGCAGGGCGTCAAGACCAACGTGCTCTTCTTCACCAAGGGCGAGAAAGACAAAGGCAACACCAAAGAGGTGTGGGTGTACGACATGCGTGCCAACATGCCCCAGTTTGGCAAGCGCACCCCGTTCACGCGCGACTACTTTCGCACCCCGGCAGACGCCCCCGCGAGCCAGCCGCGCGACAAGTTTGAAGACGTGTTCGGCGACGACCCGAAAGGCTGCTACGCAACGCTCGCTCAACGCGTGGATACGGGTGAAACCGGCCGCTGGCGCAAGTTCACCCGCGAACAGATCGCCTCCCGTGGCGACAACCTCGACATCGCCTGGCTGAAAGACGACAGCGCCGAAACCGCCGAAGCCCAGCGCGACGATCCGGCCCTGGTGGCCCGACTGCTGCAGCGCGAGCTGGGAGGCGCCATGGCAGAACTGCGCGCCCTGCTTGAAGAGCTGGGCGAAGACCCCGACGCGGCGCTGGAAGACCTCTTGATCGACGCGCAAGGGCAAGAGGTGCAGGCATGAGCGAACCGACGCCCACGCCCACGCCCGCCCACAGCCTGCATGCGGAACTTCGTGCGCTCATCGCCAGCAGCCGCCAGCGATTGGCCACGGCTGTCAACGCCGAGCTGACCCGCCTGTACTGGACGGTGGGCCAGCGCCTGAGCGCAGAGGTATTGGGCGGCGAGCGCGCCAGCTATGGCGCCCAACTGCTGGACCAGCTGGGCAAGCAACTCTCCAGCGAGTTTGGCCGGGGCTTTGAATCCCGCAACCTGCGCCGCATGGTGAAGTTTGCCGAGGCCTTCCCGCACGCCGAGATTATGTCAACACTGTCGGCAAAATTGAGCTGGAGCCACATGGTCGCCATCGTGGCGCTCAAAACCCCGGAAGCACGCTCGTTTTATGCCCAGCACGCCGCGCAAGACGGCTGGAGCGTGCGCGAGTTGAGCCACCAGATCGAGCGCAAAGCCTTCGAGCGCACGGAGATCGCCAGCACGCAGGCGCCCGCGCTACCGGCCATGCCACACCAGGTCTTCAAAGACCCCTACTTCCTGGACTTTCTGGGTCTGCGCCAAGGGCACGTCGAGGCCGACCTGGAAGGTGCCATCCTGCGCCAGTTGGAAGCCTTCATTTTGGAGCTGGGCCGGGGCTTCGCTTTTGTTGAACGCCAGAAGCGCATGGTCATCGACGGCGATGACTTTTACCTCGACCTGTTGTTTTTCCACCGCCGCCTGCGCCGACTGGTGGCCATCGAACTCAAGCTCGGCCGCTTCAAGGCGGCGCATAAAGGGCAGATGGAGCTGTACTTGAAGTGGCTGGACAAACACGAGCGCCAGCCGGGGGAAGAAGCGCCCATTGGCCTCATCCTCTGCGCCGAATCCAGCCGCGAACAGGTAGAACTGCTGCAGATGCACAAAGACGGCATCACCGTGGCAGAGTACTGGACTGAGTTGCCACCCAAGGCCGAGCTGGAACAGCGGTTGCACGAGGCGCTGGTGGAAGCGCGGGAGCGGCTGGCTCGGCGGGGGTTGTTGCTAGAAGGAGGTCGCGATGAGTGACTTGCCAGAATCATGGAAGGTGATCAGCTTCGGTGAGTTGAATGAATTTACCACCAGCACAGTAAATCCCGCACGTCGATCTGACGAGACGTTTGATCTATACAGCGTTCCATCATTTCCTTCTGGTTCGCCAGAAACGTTAAGAGGTTCGGCTATCGGCTCGACCAAGCAGACCGTCAAACAAGGTGATGTCTTGGTTTGCAAAATCAACCCGCGTATCAATCGAGTCTGGGCCGTTGGAAGGAAAGAGTCGAACGAACAAATCGCCTCTTCTGAATGGATAGGATTTCGATCACAAGCAGTCGTTTCTCAGTACGCGCGTCACTACTTTTCAAGTCCTATTTTCAGGGACTTAATGGAAAGCGATGTTGCCGGTGTAGGTGGCTCCTTGACACGAGCACAGCCGAAAAAAGTGATGACGTATCCACTGCCTGTTGCCCCACATGCAGAACAAACCCGCATTGCCAACCAACTCGATATCCTGCTGCCCCGGATCAGTGCCTGCAACGACCGCCTCGACACCATCCCCGCGCTGTTAAAACGATTTCGGATGGCCGTGCTGGATGCCGCGACAACTGGCGTTTTGACCGAAGAGTGGCACCAACCTGCGTCTGCGCCGTGGCCGATTGTGCAGCTGCGCGACCACGCGAGCGGGTTTTCGTACGGCTCAGCCAGCAAGTCAGCAAAGGTGGGGCGAGTCCCAGTGCTGCGCATGGGGAATATTAAATCCGGCAAGTTGGATTGGAGCGACCTAGTCTTCTCTTCGGACGAAACTGAGATTAAAAAATACACGCTCCAAAAAGGCGACGTGCTGTTCAACCGAACCAACAGCCCTGAGTTGGTGGGAAAAACAGGGGTGTACCAAGGCGAGCGCCCAGCCCTTTACGCGGGCTATCTCATTCGCGTTCGATGTGGTGAAAACCTCTTGCCCGAGTACTTAAACTATTGCCTCGGGAGCACTGCGGGTCGTCACTATTGCTGGACTGTCAAGTCCGATGGCGTAAGTCAGTCCAACATCAATGCTCAGAAACTTCGTGCATTCGAGTTCTCATTGCCTGACATCGCTGAGCAACAAGAAATCGTTCGCCGGGTAGAAGCACTGATCAAGTTGGCCGACCGCATCGAAGCCCGCCACACCGCAGCCCGTGCCCAAGCCCAGCGCCTGACCCCCTTGGTGCTCGCCAAAGCCTTCCGAGGTGATCTGTTGCCTCAGGACCCTAGCGACGAACCCGCCAGCGCGCTGCTGGCGCGCCTTGCCGCCCTGCGCGAAGGTGCCACGCTCTTCCCCAAGATTCACAAGCCTCGCGCACCACGTGTTGTTCGTACCCCAAAGGAATCCGCCGCCATGACCAAGAGCCGACAAGACGAAGACGTCAAAGGCAAACCCTATCTGGCCGGGCATCTGCGCCGCCTGGGCGAACCGGTGGTGGCCCAAGTGCTGTTCAAGGTTTCCGAATTACCGGTGGCCGACTTCTACAAACAACTGGCCTGGGAAGTGGCACAAGGCCTGGTCAAGGACAACACCACCACGCTGGAGCCCGGTCATGCGGCTGGATAAGGTCTACATCGACGGCTTCAAAAACCTCAAGCAGCTGGAGGTGGATTTCGACGAGAGCAAGCTGACCACCGTGCTGATCGGCCAGAACGGTGCGGGCAAATCCAACCTGATTGAGGCCATTGCCCAGGTGTTTCGTTGGATGGACCTGCGCAGAAACGAACCCCGCTTTCAGTACCGGGTGGACTACCGCATTCAACCGCCCGGCCCGATGGTGCCGCAGCCGCCCCGCGTGACGCTGAGCAATGTGCCGGGGGAACCAGCCATTCGTGTGGACGGCAAAGAGGTCAAACGCACCGAGTTTGAGAAGCGGAAGCAGGAATGGTTTCCGGACTTGGTGTTCGGCTACTACTCGGGCGGTAGCCGGAGGCTGGAGTCCTTGTTCGACAGCCATCAGCGTCGCTATTACGACGCCATCAAGCTGGAAGACAGTGACATGGTTTTCAAAGCGGCGCAGGAATCCCGGCGCTTGTTTTACTGCCGCCCGATTCATGGCGTACTGGCGTTGTTGGCTCTGTTCGCGTTCCCCGACAAGACGGTGGCGGCTGAACTGTCGTCTAAGCTGGGTATCACCGGCTTCCATTCGTTGCTCGCGCATTTTCGGGAACCTTGGTTTGCCAAGGGGAAGAAATCTGAAGCTGACGAGTTGTGGGGAGCCGCTGGTCCAGCTGGCCGAACGGCCCGCCTGTTCAAGGCGGTGGCTTTTCACCCCATGGCGCTTGAAGGCAATGCCATCGACGATTACCGCGACAAGCTACAAAGCGAATCGCAGTACGCAGCCTTCGTGCCCAGCCGAGAACACTTGAAGCAGTTCGCCAGCGCTTTCACGAACGAGCGCGACATGTTCTATGCCTTGGAGGCGATGGACATCTCTGACCTGATTCGCGAAATGTTGGTTTGGGTGACCCGCAACAACGATTCAACGGGCGATGTAGGGTTTGCCGATCTGTCAGACGGTGAACGCCAGCTGTTGATGGTGCTGGGCTTGATCCGCGTCTCACGCGGCAAGCGCGCGCTGTTCCTTCTGGATGAACCCGACACCCACCTCAACCCGCACTGGCAGCACAGCTACCTCAAGCTAATCGAAGACTGGACCGGCATCGCAGCCGAAGCCGACAACTGCCACATCATCCTGACCTCGCACAACCCGTTAACGATTTCGGCGCTGACCAGAGAAGAGGTTCGCGTCATCACACAAGGGGAAGACGGGCGCGTATCGGCATCTGCTCCTTATGCCGACCCGAAGGGCATGGGCTTCACAGCTACGCTGACTGAGATATTTGGTCTACCCACTAGCCTGGATGTGGAAACGCAACGCTTGGTGGACGAACGCAACGCGCTGGCTCACAAACCCAGCAAGTCAGATGCAGACGAGCGGCGCCTTATTGAACTCAACGACGACCTTGCGCGGCGCGGCTTTCTGTACGAGGACCGTGAGCCTCTCTACCAAGATTTCCTGCGTGCCTGGCATGACGTACGGTACGCAGACCGACCGCCCTTGTCACCCGACGAGATCGAACGTCGCCACGCTGCCATGAAGCTACTGATCAAGAAGCTGACCGAAGAAGGGGCCAAGACTTGATCTACGTGAAGTGCGACCCGGCCCTCATTCCCCAGAAGGTTCTAGACGTGGCCGCGCGGGCGCAGGCCGACTTGGAGGCCAAACCTGAGGCAGAGCGGAAGGCATTCATCGAGAAGAAGGGGCATGTCTGGCGCGCGTTCGCCCGATACCTGGCCAAGATGTCTTACAGCAAGTGCTGGTACTCCGAAAGCAACGACCCGCAGTCGTTCTTCGACGTGGACCACTTTCGACCCAAGAAGGCTGCCAAACGGGCAGAAGCTTCGGAGGACGATGGGTACCCGTGGCTGGCCTTTTCAGTGGAGAACTTTCGCTACGCAGCCGGTCGCTCGAACCGACTGAGTACCGATGAGGCCACGGACAAAACCGTAGGCAAAGGCAGTTGGTTTCCGTTGCTGGATGGAAGCCCCTGTGCTTCTTGGGATGACCGGTGTTTAAGCACCGAGCTGCCAGTGTTGCTTGACCCGACGGTAAGAAGCGATGTGGCACTGATCGACATCAACCCTGACGATGGGCGAGCCGTTTTGAGCATGACCTGCATCGGCATTGCGAAGCAGTTCAGAGCCAGCAAGTCCATCGAGCTCTACAGCCTCAACCTGGGGAATCTGATCACGGCGAGAAAGCGTGTCATGCGTGACGTGGAAAACCACTTCAAGAACTTGATGGACATTGTCAATGCAGCCAACGACATGCCTGCAGTGGAGAGGTTGCAGGTCCAGATGCGCGAAGCGACGGGCTCTAGCGCGCCGTATGCGCGTGCTGCCAGGGCGAAGATGTTCGCCATGGGGGCGGGCGCGTTTTGTGCACAACCAGAAGATATGGTCGAGGGCGCGCGGCAACAAGCAGGTCAAGAAAACGGAATATGAGCGACATCAAACTCTTCCGGATCATCAAGGGCCAAGCCGCCGAGCTGCAAGGCTCGGCATCCGATCTTGAAAAACCGATGCAGAACCTGATCGAGGGCAACCTGCAAACATTCCTCGGCATTTGCTTCCTGGCATCCGAATACGCCACCGGCAAGACTCACGGCGGGCGCATCGACTCCCTTGGCCTGGACGAGAACCACTGCCCGGTGATCATCGAATACAAGCGCTCGGTGGGCGAGAACGTCATCAACCAGGGGCTGTACTACCTGGACTGGTAATGGACCACCAGGCCGAGTTCAAGCTGTTGGTGCTGGAGAAAGTGGACAAGGCCGCCGCCGATGCCATCGACTGGAGCGCACCTCGTCTTGTGTGCATTGCATCCGACTTCACCAAATTCGATGGGCACGCGGTGCAGCAGATGAACCGCAACATTGAGCTGATCCGCTACCGAAAATTTGGCGACGATCTGTTGTTGTTCGAACTGGCCAACGCCAGCACCGCCTCTGCCAGCAAAGCCAAGCTTGGCAAGGCCTCCAAGGCGCCGGTAACAGCTGCCACCGGGGGCACGGACAAGACCTATGCAGAACACCTCAGCGCGTTGCCCCATGACTTGAAGCTGGTGTTGACTTCACTGGTGAACTACGCCAGCTCGCTGGGCGATGACGTGCAGCCCAAAGAGCTCAAGCTGTATATGGCGTTCAAGCGGCTGAAGAACTTCGCAACGGTGGTGCTGACCAAAAAGGGGGTATTGCTTTTCCTCCACCTGGATCCTGCGCCCGTTGTGAAGGCGATGAACAATGCCAGAGACGTCAGCAACATCGGGCATTGGGGAACCGGCGATGTCGAAATCACCCTGACTTCGATGAAAGAGTTTGAAGAGGTCAAGCCGTTGCTGATGGCGGCTTACGAGGGACGGGCACCGGCTTGAGGCCACACAAGAAACTCACCGATTCGGATCGATGTTTCTTGGCTTGGTGTGCTGAAAAGTATTCGCTGAATGTTCGGGCTGATGTGTCGGCCGATGCCCCTGCTGCTCCGCCCACACCGGGTTCCGCTGCGGTTCGCCCGCCCGGTGGTCGGTCATTTCTCTGACGAAACGGGCGACATGCCCGGCCAGCTGGCGATCGGCCACCTCGCCCGATTGGGCCAGCGCCAGCCCGATCTGCGTCCAGGCTTGCAGAGCCGCCGTCTTGGCAGGATGCGCCTGCAGCCCGCTGTGTTTGGCTGAAGGGGCGCGATGCAAGCGCCCTTCTTCCTGCGCTTTCAGTCGCCACAGCGGCTCGGGCTGGCGGTACTTTCCACGAGTGGTCTGACGCGTTGCCTCCGCGTCCACACCATACCCCCGCAGCTTCTCGGCAAAGGTTTCGCGCCAGCGCTGCAGGTCGGCCTTGCGCGGGTTGAGCCGCTTGCCCAGCATCGACTCGGCCCGCACGCTGATGTGCACATGCGGATTGGCCTGGTGGTCGTGCAGCACCATCACGTA
This sequence comes from Hydrogenophaga sp., assembly GCA_018335615.1. GTDB lineage: Bacteria > Pseudomonadota > Gammaproteobacteria > Burkholderiales > Burkholderiaceae_C > Hydrogenophaga. The sequence continues at coordinate 9,297 of JAGXRS010000116.1, forward strand.
CTTGTGGTCGGCCAGCTCGGTCTGCGCGAATTCGCGTGCCGCCTTTTGAACGATCTGCGGGTCGGTGCCGCGCGGCATCGACAGCATGATGTTGAAAGCCTCGCGTCGGTACCCCACGTCATCGATCAGGCCGCCCCCGAACCGCCAATCATCGGCCAGTTCGTGCACGGCACTCTTTTCATGAATGGTTTCGCCCTGCTCGTTTTCGATGTCGAGCCGCCCGTTCTTGCTGATGTAGCGAAAGTGGGCCGCAATGGCGAGCATGCCCCGCCCGCCACCGGTGACCTTGACCATGACCTGCGGCGCCCGGCGCACCACCGTGGCTTCGATGCGCTGGCGAATGGCGGCGGCCCGCTGCCGCAGACCACCCCCATCCAGTCGTGGCTGGGGTTTGCCCTTGACGACCCGGTTGCCCGGATAGAACAGACGATCACCCCACTGAACGAGCACGCCATCGATGTTGGGTGTCTGGGTCATGTTGTTCTCCTGGGTGTCAGCGGTTGGTCCGCCGCCGGCTTTCGCTGGCCTGCCCACGCGGGCGCAGATCGGCCAGCAAGCCGGCGGCTTCCTTAAGGTGGCGTCGAACATCGCCATCGAGCGTGTCGAGCATGTCGCGGTACACCAGCGCCTGCGGCACCTTGCTCTGGGTCAGTAGGCGCGTGAGGGCGTGGATGTTGCGGCTGAGGCTGGACAGCTGGGCGTTGGACGCCGTGAGCGCGGCGAGCTGGTCGATTCGGCTGACACCGGACGTCAGCGCCGGGATGCCGGCGATGAGACCGGCCAGGTAGGCGCCGCGCGAGAGCCCCGCCGAATCCGCGCCCGCCACCAGCCGCTGGGCTTCGTCGTGGGTCAATCGGATGGACAACTTGACGATGGCGGCCTGCGTTCCCGCGCGATGCAAGACGTCGGGTGTTACCTGGACAGGTGCCGCATTCAAGCCCAGTTCGCGGGCCACGGCCCGGCGAACCAGCGCCGACACACTCACCCGCTCGGTGTGAGCGCGCTCGACCAGCGAGGCCTTGAGACCGCGCATATCGACCGAGACAAAGTCGGGTGGATGGGTGTTCATGGGGCGACCGAAGGGAGACAACGTGAGCGCAGCGAGCGTTTGTGAAACTGGCGGCACGCCGCCTATCTCTGCACTCACCCTTGACTCCATGGTCGTTGAGAAAGGCCTGGGTCAAGGCGCTGGATTCGGGTCTGAATCCAGTGCCTGTCGCGGCCCATGGCGCATCGAAGATGGGCTCCATGGCAAGGCCACGCGATTCGACTGAACAGAAGGTGCACAGCGCCTGCACAAACTGAATCACCAGCGAACCGCCCTTGCACAAAGTGAACCGGTAGCGACCAACCGCTGCACAGCCACTGCATAACAGCTGAGTAGCAACTGCATAGAAACGACACCATGAAGCTGGTCCCGAACGAGCCGCCCGGCCGCAGCACACGCAAGGCACGGGCCTTTGCGCCAGAGATGCGTGCATTGCGTGCCCAGGGCTACACCTTCGAGGCGATTCGGCAGGCGCTGGCGACCGCTGGCGTGCACGTCAGCAACGCCACCGTGCAGCGCGAAGTGGCCCGGCTGGCCAACGGCCCCGCCACTGCCGCAGCCGCCCATTGCGGACATGGGCCAGGCCCCGAAAGTCAACGCGCGGTGGTGGCGACCGAAACGCCGGGATTCGCACCGCCGCCGCCGCCATCGCCACCGCAGCCCTCGTCCTCGCCCGATCGCCCAGCCGAAGCCGACCTGCGCAGCGGCCAGGAGATCGCCGAAGCATTCGCGAACGGCCGGATCACCAACCCCCTGGTTCGTGCCAGGCTCAACACCAAGGACCTCCCATGAAGATCGCCGTCATCAATTTCTCGGGCAACGTGGGCAAGACCACCGTGGCCCGTCACTTGCTGCTGCCCCGGATCGACGGCGCGGAACTGATCGCCATCGAGAGCCTGAACGCCGACGAGGGCCAGGGCCAGGCCCTGCGCGGTCGGCAGTTCGGGGAGCTGCAGGAGTACCTGCAGACCATCGACCACGCGGTGGTGGACATTGGGGCCAGCAACGTGGAGGAGCTGCTGGGCCTGATGCAGCGCTACCGGGGTAGCCACGAGGACTTTGATGGTTTCGTGGTGCCCACCGTGCCCGCACTCAAGCAGCAACAGGACACCATCGCCACGCTGGTTGAACTGGCGCGCCTGGGCGTGCCCGCTGCCAAGATTCGCCTGGTGTTCAACATGGTCGACAGGGGTGTTGACTTCAAGTCCACGTTCTTCCTGGTGCTGGGCTTCCTGGCTGAGCGCCCGCTCGCCACCGTCAACCTGGAATGCCGCCTGGGCACGAACGAGATCTACGCCAGGGTGCGCCATCAGGGCATCGACCTCGCCACCCTGGCCCGTGACGACACCGACTACCGGGCGCTGATCGTCAATGCCCCGCACACGACCGAGAAACTCGCGCTGGCACAGAAGCTGGCCACCCGCCGGCTGGCCAGCGGCGTGGTGCCCGAACTCGATGCCTGCTTTGCGGCGCTGGGCCTGGGAACGGGCACTGCCCACCACGTGGTGCCCCTGACGCGGCAGGCCCAGTGAACGACCTGACGACCACCCGAGAAGCCTTGATGGCCGTGGCCATCGGCGATCTGGGGAAACTGCTGGATCGGGTCGAGGCCGTGGCGCCCCAGCTGGATGCGAGCCAGCTTGCGCTCACCCTGGCGAGCGCGGCACTGGCTGACCAGCTCACCGCGTACGAAGCGCGCATGGCCGACATCACCGAGAGCACGAAGCTGAAAGCGGTCCAACACATCGCGCAGCGGACCGACGCGATGGCCCGTGTCAGCGTGGATGCGCAGGCGCGGGCGATGGAGGACGCGGCCCGCACGGCGTTCAGGAATGAGCTCAACCCCACGCTGCAGCGGGTCACGCTGCCGCTGCAGCAGCTGGCGGAGTTGGCCCGGCAGGGTGCCCGGCCCTGGGAATGGTGGCTGACGCACGCCGCAACGGCGGTGCTGTCAGCGGCCATCAGCTGGGGTTTGGCGGCGTGGTTCTGGACCCGGTGAGAACCAGCAGCCGGTACCGGGCGAGCCAGCGCCAGCCGGCGAACGCGTGTCGGCATGTCTGGTGCACCACACCGCCGGCCCTGCAGGCGGTGTGGTGTTGACTGGATCAAGCCTTGAGCCTGCGCATCTCCTCGGCCAGCACCCACAGCGCCCGGTTCAGGCTCACGCTGCGGTCGATACTGGCGACCGGGCGGGTGTGCAGGCGCCGGCCATTGGCGCCCCGGCCCGGCTGACCGCCTTTCAGGGTGTTTTCCTGCACGCGCTGAAACGTGGTCCACAGGCTGTGCCCCAGGTCTTCGGGGCGGCGCGCCTCAATCAGCTGCTCGGCACTCACCGGGGCCGGCAGCTGGCCCTCGCCGCGTTCGCCGTAGCGCAAAGCCAGTGCGGCGGTGGCAAACGCACGCTCCTCCTCGGGCTGCAGGCGCAGGGCTTTCATGGCGTCGGCCGATGCCTCCACGGCCTCGAAGTCGTCCAGCACCTTGAACGCCCCTTCGATCACCTCGTCGCGGATGTTGCCCTTGTGCGGCAGGCGGATGTCGTTGCACACCTCGCCCACCACCAGACCGTTGCAACAGATGTGTCGGAACTATGTCCAGCGCCGAACTATGTCCCGCACTACGGTGTCGCACCTCGAAACGGTGGGCATGCAAGGCGGGGCATAGGAGAGGCGGCTACAGGCTCTTCAGGAACGCCAACAGCGCGTCGTCCGGGCGGTACCGACCTGGCTTGCTGTCTGGTGGCGTCAGTTTGTCGAGTAGCTTCGACTTCATCTCCAGATCGGCGTCGAGGTAGATCTGCGTCGTCTCGACCGACTCGTGGCCAAGCCATAGTGCCAATACCGAACGTTCGACCCCCTCTTGCATCAGGTCCATTGCTGTCGTGTGCCGAAGCACATGCGGGCTCACGCGTTTGCGCGCCAGAGAGGTGCAGACACGGCTGGCTGTGGCTGCGTGCTTGGCCACCAGATATTGCACACCGTGCGCGCTCAACGGGCCGCCGCTGGCGTTGGGGAACACGGGTTGATCGGGCGCTCTGGGCGGTTCACGCAGCCACGCCGCCATGACCGCGCGCGAGGCCTTGCTCAAAGGGGTACATCGTTCCTTGCGCCCCTTGCCGATCACACGAACGTGCGACCCTGCGCCCAGCACCACGTCGTCCCAGCGCAGGCCCGTCAACTCCGACAGCCGCAGACCGGTCTGCACCGCAACCAACATCAGCGCATGATCACGACGCCCGAACCAGGTGCTCAAATCCGGCGCCGCCAGCAGCGCATCGACTTCGGGCCTGCTCAGGAAAGGAACCAGCGCCCGGGTGAACTTCTTCGCGGGAATGGCCAGCACCCTGGCAATCTGTGCCGCGTGGGTGGGCACCTCGTAGGATGCGAAGTGGAAGAACGAATGCACGGCCGTCAGCCGCAGGTTGCGCGTGCGGGCTGTGATGCCGCGCGTGGCTTCCAGGTCATCGAGGAACGCTGCGACCAGCGGCGCGTCGATGTCCGCCAGCGCGAGCGCCGACGGCGCCTTGTGCAGCCGCTTCCAGGCAAACTGCAGCAGCATCTTGAACGTGTCCCGGTAAGAGGCGATGGTATGTGGGCTGGCCTGGCGCTGTTGCATCAGTCGCTGAGTGAAGTAGCGCTGCAGCAGACTGGCCAACCGAAGGTCGGCCGTCATGACGAGGCTCCCCAGCGCCGCTCCAGGCGTGCCATGGCGTGCGACATCAGTTCTGGCCAGGCGCTGAGATACCAGTACGTGTCCTCGACCCGGACGTGGCCCAGGTACGTCGACAGCACCGGCAATAGCCGGGCAGCATCTTGGCCTGCCTCATACCAGGCCGTCAGCACCTTCACCGCAAAGCGATGCCGCAAGTCATGCAGCCGAGGGCCCCGGCTCGCACCTGCCGCACGCAGGCCGACACTGCGAGACAAGTCGTAGAAAGTGCGGTGCAGGCCCGCCTGATCCAGCCGGTTACCGCGACTTGATACAAAGACGTAGGACGACACTGCGGCACCGAAGAATTCGGTGCGTCGGCGCAGATAGTCCGCCAGCACATCCCTTGTGGACGGATGCAGTGGAATGCACCGGATCTTGCCGAGCTTGGCGCCGCGGATGGTCAGCAGGGCCTGGTCAAGGTCGACGTCGGGGACCTGCAGGTCCAACGCCTCGGACATCCGCATGCCGGTCGTGCTCAGCAGGCCAATCAAGCAGTGGTACTTCCACGGGTACAGCGGCGTGCGGTGCCAGTTCGTCGGCAGCTTCAAGGTGGCGGCCAGCAGCCGCTGCACTTCCTCGTCTGAATACAGGTACGGCCTGGCGCGTGTGGACCGGTGGGGCAGCAGGCCCAGTGGCGGAATCTCGGTCAGGGGATCGCTGGCTTGGCGGTAGCGCGCGAAGCCCCGAACGCCACCAAGGCGCCGCGCCCACTCAGCCGGCTGCACGGCGGTCGGTTGCTGCGCCCACTCCATCGCCAGTGCCGTCGTGATGTGCGACGCTCCGCGGGTCTCAAGGAAGTCGATGAACCGGGGCAGCTGCAGGCCAGCGTCTTGCAGCTTATAGCCCAAGCTGCGGCGCAACTCGAGATAGTCGCGCAGGGCCTCTCGAAGCGCGCTCATGACGAGCTCCCGGGCCAAGGCAGGGCCAGTGGGCGAAGCGCAGCGAGGTCCACCTTGGCGTAGATGGAGGTGGACAGCTGGCTGCGGTGGCGAAGGAGCTCGCCGATCTCGGGCAAAGACGCCCCGCCCCGCAGCATCCCGACCGCCAGGGCATGCCGAAACTGGTGTGATCCCTTGTGTGGCGTGTCGACCCCCGCACGCTTGAGGGCATTGCGCACGATGGACCCAATGCCATCGGAGCCGTGAAGCAAGCATCGATGAGGCGCGCGCGTGCGCAGGAACACATGGCGATCCGGACTGGCAGGCCGGCCTTGCCGCAGGTAAGCGGCAATGGCTTCGCCGACATCGACCGGCAGCGGCATCAGGCACTGGTGGCCGTTCTTGCCGCGCACGCGCAGAAGGCCAGCGTCCCAGTCGATATCCTCCAGCAGCAAGGTGAGCACCTCGCCGCCTCTCAAGCCCAGGCGTGCCAGCAGCAGCAGGACGGCGCGGTCCCGCCGGCCGACGGCGGTGTGCAGATCGCAACTGGCGATGACGCGCTGCGCGTGCTCCGGCGAGATGGCCCGGGGCAGCGGGGGCGTCGCTGTCCATGCCGCCACGGCCGGTACAGCGCTGATCAATGCATGGTTGATCTCCCCACGGTACTCGGCATAGCGAAGGAAGGCCCGCAACCCATTGACGACGTGCTTCAGGCCAAGCGGGCGAAGGCGCTGCGCTTCCTGCCGAACGAAGCCGATGAGGTCGGTGGCGCAGATCGCGCCGAGATCGATGGCGTCGCTGCCGAAGCGGTGCGCGAGGAAGTTGCGGGCGAGGGTCCGGTAGTAGCCGATCGTCGTGGCGGCCAGACCTCGTTCATGCTGCAGGTGTTCCGCAAAGCTGGTGGCCCGTTCATCGGCCGGCGTGACGACAAGCGATGGTGCAGCGCACAGGCCTTGCGCGCGCAGGTACTGCAGCAACTGGCGAACGGCTGGTGGCTCGTGGCGACGCGGCGTATCCCGGCAGTCACTTCGAGGCTGATACGGTCGGCTCACGAATGCCTCAACATGCGCGTCCTGGACCTCGGCAAGACCGACGCCCTGCGCGTCAAGCCAGGCATCGAACTCAGCTGCTCGCCAGGCCTTGGCGCGCACGCAGATAACGGAGTAGCCCTGACCGATCAATGACGTGACAAACGCCGAAAGGTGTGGCGAGAGGGGTCCCTTCGCACGTTGGGCGAGCGCCATCGCGCCCTCAAGGGTTGGTTCCAAGTTGATCTCCTTGCGGGCGACATGCCCAGAAAGGAGGATTGCTATGTCCAGCGCTATTGGCTAGGAAGTGTTGCAGGAACAGGTGGCCTTGAAGAAACGGGACATAGTTCGGCGCTGGACATAGTTCAGACTATGTCATGCTGGACATAGGCGAAACTGCCCGGCGAGCATCTGGTAACTGCTGGCGCCGTCGTGGCTGTTGATCAGGATGATCTCATTGGCCTCGGGCCGGGTGTTGACCTGCCCCGCATGGCGCAGGCGGATCAGGTGCTTGGTGAATGCGGTCTTGCCTTCGATGCGGCTTTTGCTCTGGCACACCATGAAGGGCTCGAAACCTTCGTGGCGCAGGCCGCGCAGCACCTCAATCGTGGGAATGTAGGTGTAGCGCTCGGAGCGGCTGCAGTGCTTGCCCTCGGCAAAGATCGACGGCGCGGCCCGAAGCATCTGGTCTTCGGCCAGTGGGGTCTCGCTGCGGATGACAAAGGTGTTGCGGCCGAAGCGGGTGGCCAGCTGAGGGGTGGTAAGGAACGTGCTCATGGTGAAAGCTCCTGAAGAAAAATAGGGGATGGGTCTGTTCAGCGCTGGGCCGCGGTGGTGTCGCGCCCCGTGCGGCGCACCTGACGTTCCTGGGCCTGGGCCCGGCTGTCCAGGAAATCGACCTCTTCGGCGGTGAACGACAGGCCGTGCACCTCGCGGCCGTCGCCGTCCTGGTAGATGTCGTTGCGCACCCAGCCCACCAGGTTGACGTGCGAGCCCTTGTCCAGGTAGGCGGCGGCGTTCTCGGCCAGCGGGCCCCACAGGGTCCAGCGGATCGCAGTGGTCATCTGCTGGCGCTCGGCACCGCTGCCGCGGTACTGGTTGCTGATGGCGGTGAGCACCGCACGGGCGATCGGTCCGTCGTGCCCCTTGACGTGGTCGAGCTGGACGGCGCTGGCCAGGTGCGCATTGCGCTGGATGATGTGGACGTGGGCCATGGAAAACTCCTTGCAAGAGCGATGCAGCCGGACCCCGATCCGGGTTCCTCAAAACCGATCCTCTTGCTCGGACTCCTCGCTCCCG
>JAGXRS010000117.1 GCA_018335615.1 Hydrogenophaga sp.
GTGGCGTAGGTCGAGAACTTGTAGCCGCGGCGGTATTCGAACTTGTCCACCGCCTTCATCAGGCCGATGTTGCCTTCCTGGATCAGGTCCAGGAACTGCAGGCCGCGGTTGGTGTACTTCTTCGCGATCGAGATCACCAGGCGCAGGTTGGCCTCGATCATCTCTTTCTTGGCGTCGCGCGAGGTGGACTCGCCCTGGTTCATCCGCTTGTGGATGTCCTTCAGGTGCGCCAGAGGCACGACCACGTTGGTCTGGATCGCCATCAGGCCGGTCTGCAGTTCTTGCACCGGCGGGATGTTGCGCTGCATCACCGTGCTCCACGGCTTGCCGGCGGCGGCCTGCTTCTCGACCCACTGCAGGTTGAGCAGGTTGGCCGGGAACTCGGCGATGAACTTTTCCTGCGGCATGCCGCACTTGTCCACGATGATGCGGCGCAGCTCGCGCTCTTTCTTGCGCACGTCGTCCACCTGGCTGCGCATGGTGCTGCACAGCTTTTCGATGGCCTTGGCGGTGAAGCGGATCGTCATCAGCGTGTCGGTGATGGCTTTCTGCGTCTTCATGTACGTGGGCGAGCCGTAGCCTTCCTTGTCGTACGTCTTGTGCAGCTTCTCGAACAGGCCGCGCATGGTGTCGAAGCGGGTCAGCGCCTCGCGCTTGAGTTCTTCCAGCTTGCGCGTGAGGGCCTTGGATCCGCCCTTGCCGTCGTCGTCATCGGCCTCGTCGTAGTCGTCGAAGTCTTCCTCGGCCACGTAGTCGTCTGCCGCGTTGGCGTCGGCAAAGCCATCCACCACGGTGGAAATGACGACCTTGCCTTCGCGGATGTCCTCGGCCATGGCCAGGATCTCGGCGATGGTGGCCGGGCTCTCGGAGATGGCCGCGATCATGTCGTTCAGGCCGCCTTCGATGCGCTTGGCGATCTCGATCTCGCCCTCACGCGTCAGCAGCTCGACCGTGCCCATTTCTCGCATGTACATGCGCACCGGGTCGGTGGTGCGGCCGAACTCGCTGTCCACGGTGGACAGGGCGGCCTCGGCTTCCTCTTCCGCTTCCTCTTCGGTGGCGGCGGTGGGGCCGGTGTTGTTCAGCAGCAGGGTCTCGGCGTCCGGCGTCTGTTCGTAGACGGCCACGCCCATGTCGTTGAGCAAGGACACCACCACTTCCAGCGTCTCGGCCTCGACCAGCTTGTCGGGCAGGTGGTCGTTGATTTCGCCGTGCGTGAGGTAGCCGCGCGTCTTGCCCAGCTTGATCAGGGTCTTGAGGCGCTCGCGGCGGCTCTTGGCTTCCTCTTCGGACAGGACGGTCTCGTCCAGGCCGAATTCCTTCATCAGCGCGCGCTCTTTGGCCTTGCTGATCTTCATGCGCAGCGGCTTGACCTTCCCGGTCGGCTGCGCGGTAGCGTCCACCACCTCGGCTTCGGCCTCGACTTCACCGCTGAGGTCGTCCTCGATGTCGCTCAGGTCGGCGTCGTCGAGATCGGCACCGCTGTCGCCCGCGGCAGCCTTGGGCTTGCGGCCCCGCTTGGCGGCGGGCTTGTCACCGGCGGCCTTGGCCGGACGGCCGGCTTTTTTCTTGACGGTGCCGGTGTCGGCTTCCAGGTCGGCGTCGAGCGCCTCGGGGGAGGCCTTGCGGGCGGTGGTCTTGGCCGCAGATGCCTTGGCGGCTTTGGTGGTGGTCTTGTCGGTCACAGCAGGGGCTTTCTTCGGAGAGGCGGCGGGGGTCACCTTGCTTGGGCTGGCCTGGGCGGCGGTCTTGGTGCTGGACACGGCGGGTGTACTGGACTTCTTCGTGGGCATGAGAACCTCAAAAAACGTCAAACAGGAACCGGCAGAACAGACAAAACGCGCCAGGCGCCACGCAACATGGACGACCCCGGTGATTTTGTGTGGCACAACGCCCACCTTTCGCCGGAAAGGGCGGGCCTGCAAGCTGTGGGGGCGAACATTTGGTGTGCAGTCCTTGCGGGGATTCCATCAGGACCGTGGTGATCGCTGAGGTGGCCAGGAGTTGGTTCCATATCGCCCCATTTCAAGGGGCCAGGCCGGTGCCGGAGGTGCTGCTGTCGCGCTTGCGGTGCAAAGCTTTCGATTATAGCGCTGCGCCGAAGTTCACTTCCCGGCGAGCAGGCCTTGCAGCTGGGCGCTGACGCGCTTGTACTCGTCCAGCGCGCCGGGTTCGCCCTGCGCCACCCGGCTGGCGAGTTCGCGGGCTTTCTCTTCCAGGGCGTCGCGGCGCAGCCGCATCATCACGTCGGCCAGCTCCGCGGGCTCGGAGGCCGGGTCGCTGCCCAGTGTGACCTGCTCGACCTGTGCGCAGGCATAGGCCTCGTGCTCATGGCCGCGCAGGGCTTCCCGCAGCGCGGCCCAGGGCTGCGGGCCGTGCTCGTGCAGTTGGGCTTCGAGCCAGGCCATCAGCGGCCCATGGGGCGCATGCAGGTGGCCGAGCAGGGCGTGGTCGTCGGCGCTGAGGCCCTCCCAGGCACCGGCGTTGGCCAGCAGCAGGCCCACCGCGCGGTCGGCCCGGCTGCCGCCGGCACGGCGCTCGCCCAGCATGCGCGGCGGCGGGGGCGGGCCCTTGCGCCAGCCACCGAAGCCCTTGCCGCGAAAGCCTTTACCGCCGTGGCCTTTGCTCCCATACGCACTGTCCGAACCGCCGGGGCTCCAGTCCGAGCGGCTGTTGTGGCGGTAGTTGTCGTACGAGCCGTCGCCTGGTGCATAGGCGTGGGCATCCGGTTCGCTGTACTCGGCGGGGTCGGGGTAGCTCGACTGTGCGGCGGCGCGTCCCCCGTCATAGGCGGGTTCGCGTGGGCGGCCGGCGTCAGGTCCCGGTGCCCGGTGGCCACGGCCGGCGCTGGCTTGCTGCCAGAGCTGGAGCAGGTCGGCACTGGCCAGTTGCACCGCGCTGGCCAGCTCTCCCAGCAGCTGACGCTTGAGCGCGCCGTCGGGCAGGGCGCTCCAGAGCGGGCGTGCCTGCGAGGCCATGCGAGCCCGGCCCTCGGCGGTGTCGAGGTCGCAGTCGGCTCCGGCGGCTTCAACCAGGAATCGCGAGAGCGGCACCGCTTCCTTCACACATTGGGCAAATGCGGTCTCGCCGTTGGCGCGGATGAAGCTGTCCGGGTCGTGCTCGGCGGGCAGGAAGAGGAACTTGACGCTGCGCGTGTCGGTGGCCAGGGGCAGGGCGGCGTCGAGCGCCTTGCGAGCGGCGCGCCGGCCGGCGCTGTCGCCGTCGAAGCTGAACACCACCGAGTCGGTGAAGCGGAACAGCTTCTGCACATGCTCGGGCGTGCAGGCCGTGCCCAATGTGGCCACGGCGTTGGCAAAGCCGAGCTGCGCCAGCGCCACCACGTCCATGTAGCCCTCGGTCACGAGGGCGTAGCCGGCCACCCGGATGGGTGTGCGGCCCTCGAACAGGCCGTAGAGTTCGCGCCCCTTGCTGAACACCGGCGTTTCGGGCGAGTTGAGGTACTTGGGCTCGCCCTTGTCGAGCACGCGGCCGCCAAAGCCGATGCATTCGCCCTTGACGTTGCGGATCGGGAACATCACGCGGTCGCGGAACCGGTCGTAACGCTTGATGTCACCATCGGCGCCGCGCTCGTCGGCGTGCTCGATCACCAGGCCGGACTCGACCAGCAGCGGGTCGGTGTAGTCGGGGAACACGCTGGCCAGGCTGCGCCAGCCTTCCGGTGCGTAGCCCAGGCCAAAGGTTTTGGCGATCTCACCCGACAGGCCGCGCCCCTTGAGGTAAGCCACGGCCCGGGGCGAGCCCTTCAGCTGGCGGGCATACGCATGGGCCGCTTTCTCCAGCACGTCGGTCAGGGTGAGCTGTTTCTGGCGCTGCTGCGCGGCGCGCTCGCGGTCCTGTGGCGAGGCATCGTCTTCCGGCATTTGCAGGCCGGCCTGCTGGGCGAGGTCTTTCACCGCCTCGATGAAGCTCATGCCGGCGTGTTCCATCAGGAAGCCGATGGCGTTGCCGTTGGCTCCGCAGCCGAAGCAGTGATAGAACTGTTTGGTGGGGCTGACGCTGAACGACGGGGACTTTTCTCCGTGAAAGGGGCACAGCCCCATCAGGTTGGCGCCGCCTTTTTTCAGCTGGACGTAACGGCCCACCACGTCGACCACGTCGACACGGTTGAGCAGTTCTTGGATGAAAGACTGGGGGATCGCCACGCGCTATTCTCTCCCAAGCCCCCCATTCACCCGGAGACCTGCATGACCAGCATCTACGACCAGGACCTGCCCCGCACCGAAGCCAACTTTGCGGCGTTTTCGCCGCTGTCCTTCATCGAACGCACCGCCGAGGTCTACCCCGACCGCCTGGCCATCGTGCACGGCAGCCTGCGGCAGACCTGGGCGCAGACCTACCGCCGGGCCCGCCAGCTGGCCAGCGCCCTGCAGCGCGCCGGCATTGGCAAGAACGACACCGTGGCGGTGATGCTGCCCAACACGCCACCCATGGTGGAGGCGCACTTCGGCGTGCCCATGGCCGGCGCGGTGCTCAATGCGCTCAACACCCGGCTGGACCCGGAAGCCATCGCCTTCATGCTCGACCATGGCGAGGCCAAGGCCGTGATCGTGGACCCGGAGTTCGCCGGCACCATGGCCCGGGCGTTGAAGTTGCGCCAGCGCACCGGGCCGCTGCTGCTCATCGACGTGCAGGACGCGCTGTTCACCGGCGAGAGCCAGCCCGTCGGCAGCACCACCTACGAGGCCTTCCTGGCCGGCGGCGACCCGGCCTTCGCCTGGCAACTGCCCGGTGACGAATGGGACGCGATTGCGCTGAACTACACCAGCGGCACCACCGGCAACCCCAAGGGCGTGGTCTACCACCACCGGGGCGCGGCCACCAACGCGGTGTCCAACATCCTGGAGTGGGACATGCCCAAGCACGCGGTCTACCTGTGGACGCTGCCCATGTTCCATTGCAACGGTTGGTGCTTTCCCTGGACGGTGGCGGCGCGCGCGGGCGTGAACGTGTGCCTGCGCCGGGTCGAAGCCCACGCCATCTTCGACGCCATGCGCCAGCACGGCGTGACGCACTACTGCGGCGCACCCATCGTGCACGGCCTGCTGGTCAATGCGCCGGCGGCCATGAAAGCCGGCGTGCCGGTGGGCATCAAGGCCATGGTGGCGGGTGCGGCGCCGCCGGCCTCCATGATCGAAGGCATGGAACAGATGGGCTTTGACCTGACCCACGTCTATGGCCTGACCGAGGTGTATGGCCCGGCCACGGTCTGCGCCAAGCACGAGAGTTGGGACGCGCTGGACATCGGTGAGCGCGCGCGGCTGAACGCGCGCCAGGGTGTGCGCTACCACCTGCAGCGCGACGTGCGCGTGCTGAACCCCGAAACCATGCAGCCGGTGCCGCTCGACGGCGAAACCATGGGCGAGATCATGTTCAAGGGCAACATCGCCATGAAGGGCTACCTGAAGAACCCGAAGGCGACGCAGGAAGCGTTTGCCGGCGGCTGGTTCCACAGCGGCGATCTGGCGGTGCAGTACCCCGACGGTTATTTCAAGATCAAGGACCGCAGCAAGGACATCATCATCTCGGGCGGCGAAAACATCTCGTCCATCGAGGTGGAAGATGTGCTGTACCGCCATCCCGATGTGCTCGCCGCGGCCGTGGTGGCGCGGCCTGACCCGAAGTGGGGTGAGACGCCTTGCGCCTTTGTCGAGCTGAAGTTCGGCGCGCACACCACGCCGGAAGACATCGTGTCGCATTGCAAGCAGCACCTGGCGGGCTTCAAGGTGCCGCGCTACGTGGTGTTTGGCGAGCTGCCCAAGACCAGCACGGGCAAGATCCAGAAGTTCGAGCTGCGCAAGCGGGCGGGGTCGGCTTCGGCGATCGACGTGTGAGCTTGTTTTTCGCCACTTGGGGGGGGGTTGATCCATTTTGGGCCTGCACCTCGCGCAGGCCGATGGCGTCATCCCCGTTCTCCGGCCCACGCTCGCCGTCGGGCGGGTTTGCTGGCCCATACCGTCGCATCAACGCCCGGCTGGCATGCGGGCTCTGTGGCAACGGCGAATGGGGCCTGCGCCCGGGGACGCCACCATCAACCTGAAACGCAGATGGGTATGCCAACGGTTCATACCAGACACCACCGTCGGGACTGTTGCTGACCCAACGCGCCAACACAGCCTGGCTTTCCTGTGGGATCGGCCCGGGCTCCGGTCGGGGCAGGTGGTCCGGTTGGGCGGGCGCAGTCCCCATTCGCGGTTGCCCATCCGATGGCGCGCAGCAACGGTGTGGACGAAGGGATGCCGGTGCACCCGTCCAGACGCCCGCGAGGTGCGACGGAGAACGAACACCCGGACCACCTGCCCCTGCCCACGCGGTGCGCGCGCCGAAGGCAACTGGCCCGACAGCACGAGGGCCTGAGGCGAAGAACCGGCGACCACCCGTCGTCAATCCCCCGCCACCACTCCCTCACGCCTCGGATCCGCGCCCCCCAGCCACACGGAACGGCCATCTTTCATGCCGCGCTGGAGTGCCTGCAAACCACTGGGCATGGGCGCTTGACGCACGGTGTGGCCCCGTGTCTCCAGTGCCTTTACCGTGTCGGCGGGGAAGTGCCCCGCTTCCAGCAGCACCGGCCCGCCCAGCGTGCCAACGTTGGGCAGGTCGATGGCGGCCTGCGGGCTCAGGCCCCATTGCAGCGTGCCCAGTAGAGTCTTCGCGGTGAAGTGGATGATGAGCGCGCCCCCTGGGCTGCCGGTGCTCATCAGCAGTTCACCCGTGTCGGCGTCGAACACCAGCGTGGGCGACATCGACGAGCGCGGCCGTTTGCCCGGCTCCACGCGGTTCGCCACTGGCCGACCCTGCGCATCGGTCGGGGCGAAGCTGAAATCGGTGAGCTGGTTGTTGAGCAGAAAGCCGCCGGGGCGGCTGCGGTCGGTGCTCACCATGAGGCGCGCGCCGAAGGCGGCTTCAATGGTGCTGGTCATGGCCAGCGCGTTGCCGAAGCCGTCCACGATGCTGATGTGGGTGGTGCCGTATTCCGGCTGGTCGGCCATCGGCGCCCAGCTGCTGTGCTGGCCATCGGGTTCGCCCGCGCTGACCTGCGGCAGCCGCGTGGGGCCAATGAGTCGCGCACGATCGTCGAGGTAGCGGCCGTCCAGCAGGCTGGCCCAGCTCCCGCCGGGCGGGGCCACAAAATCCGGGTCGGCCACGTACTGCGCCCGGTCGGCAAACGCCAGCCGCGAGGCCTCCACATAACGGTGCAGCCAGTCCGGGTCTTGCCACGCTCTGCCTGCGGCCACATCTGGCTGTCGCGCCAGGAGGCCCAAGATCTGCCCGATCGCCAGCGCGCCCGAGCTCAGCGGCGGAAAGCTGCAGATCGTCAGCCGGCGCTGCGCCGCTTGGTGTGGATGGCAAAATGGCTCGCGCTCGCGTGGCCCGTAGCGCTGCAGGTCGTCGTGGCTGAGCAGGCCCGGGTTCGACGGGTGCTGGCGCACCGCCTCCACCATGGCGTCGGCCACCGGCCCGGCGTAGAAGGCACGGGGGCCCTGCAACGCGATGTTGCGCAGCACGGTGGCCAGTTCCGGGTTGCGCAGCACATGGCCCACGGGGTGTGGCTGGCCGTCTGCGGCGTAGAAGTAGGCCGCGGCCACCGAATCGTTCTTCAGCGCCGGGTCTTCCCGCAGCAGGCCGTGCAGCCGCGGGCTGATGGCAAAGCCCTGTTCGGCCAGCGCCACGGCCGGCTCGAACAGCCGCGCCCAGGGCAGGCGGCCGTGCTGCCGGTGCGCCATCGTCAGCACCATGACCAGCCCCGGCGTGCCCACCGAACGCCCGCCGACCACCGCGTCCATGAAGGGCATCGTCTTGCCTTCGGGTGTCATGAACAGGTCGGGCGTGGCGGCCAGTGGCGCGGTTTCCCGGCCATCAAAGGCCTGCACGCGCCGCCCGTCGTGGTGCAGCAGAAAAGCACCGCCGCCGAGTCCGCTGGACTGCGGCTCCACCAGGGCCAGCACCATCTGCACGGCAATCGCCGCATCCACCGCGCTGCCGCCGGCACGCAGCACTTCCGCCCCGGCCGCTGCCGCCAGCGGATTCGCCGCCGCCACCGCAAAGCGCTCCAAAGTCCAGCCGGGTTTGGCGGTCGATCCGGTCGCCGCCTCCGGTTGCACGATGGGCACGGCGGGCGGCGGCGCGCTCGTGCAAGCCGTCAGCCATGCCGCGGCCAGGCAAGCCAGCGGCCAGGCGATGCGCTGTCGACAGCGTGTGAGCGTCCATGGCTTCATGAAGTGCCTCCTCTTTTGTCGGGTTCAGACCCCCGGATGGGGCCCCGTGGCGTGTGCCGGGACAACTCTACAGGGAAGTCGGGTGGCGTCGCAGACACTGGCCGCCCGAGCGTCGCCGGGGTGCGAGAAGACGGTGTCAGACTGCAGCAAGTCTGACTCTCATAATTATGAATTCAGTTTTTCTGGCCGCATGGCCGGCCAGTTCCCGTTGCGCTGTCAAACACCATCCAAGCAGGAGACCCCCATGAGCAACCCCCTGGGCTACGCCGAATTTCACCGCCGCTCTGTCGAGGACCGCGACGCCTTCTGGGGCGAGCAGGCCCAGCTGGTGGACTGGCACAAGCCGTTTGACCGGGTCTGCAACTACGACAACCCGCCGTTTGCGCGCTGGTTTGAAGGGGGTCTGACCAACCTGTGCCACAACGCGGTGGACCGTCACCTGAAAGACCGCGCCGACCAGAACGCCCTCATCTTCGTCTCCACCGAAACCGACGTCGAGCGCATCTACAGCTTCCGCGAACTGCACGCCGAGGTGCAGCGCATGGCCGCCATCCTGCAGGCGCAGGGCGTGAAAAAGGGCGACCGGGTGCTGATCTACATGCCCATGATTCCCGAGGCGGCGTTCGCCATGCTGGCCTGCGTGCGCATCGGTGCCATCCACTCGGTGGTGTTTGGCGGCTTCGCCAGCCACTCGCTGGCCAGCCGCATCGAAGACGCTTCGCCCGGGGTCATCGTCAGTGCCGACGCCGGCTCGCGCGGCGGCAAGGTGGTGGAGTACAAACCGCTGCTGGACGAAGCCATTCGCCTGTCCACCCACAAGCCCGGCAAGGTGGTGATGGTCAACCGCGGGCTGGCTGCTTTCGAATCGGTTGCCGGTCGCGACGTCGACTACGCCGCCGAGCGGGAGGCCCACATGGACGCCGTGGTGCCCTGCGAATGGGTCGATGCCACGCACCCCAGCTACACGCTCTACACCAGCGGCACCACGGGAAAACCCAAGGGCGTGCAGCGCGACACCGGCGGCTACACCGTGGCGCTGGCCGCGTCCATGAAACACATCTACATGGGCGAGCCCGGTGAAACCTATTTCTCCACCAGCGACATCGGCTGGGTGGTGGGCCACAGCTACATCATCTACGGCCCGCTGATCGGTGGCATGGCCACCATCATGTACGAAGGCCTGCCCATCCGCCCGGACGCCGGCATCTGGTGGCAGCTGGTCGAGAAATACAAGGTCAGCGTGATGTTCAGCGCACCCACGGCGGTGCGCGTGCTGAAGAAATATGACTCGTCCTTCATCAAGAAGTACGACCTGTCCAGCCTGAAGGCCTTGTTCCTGGCCGGCGAGCCGCTGGACGAGCCGACGGCCAAGTGGATCTCCGACGAGCTGGGCAAGCCCATTGTGGACAACTACTGGCAGACCGAAACCGGCTGGCCCATCCTGGCGATCTGCAACGGGGTCGAGAAAGCGCCGAGCAAGTTTGGCTCTCCCGGCAAGGCGGTGTACGGCTACAACGTCAAGCTGCTGGACGACCAGACGGGCGAGGAACTGCAGGGCGGTAACGTCAAAGGTGTGGTCGCGGTGGAAGGTCCGCTGCCCCCGGGCTGCATGCAGACCATCTGGGGCGACGACGCGCGCTTCGTCAAGACCTACTGGTCCAGCGTGCCGGGCCGCATGGTGTACAGCACCTTCGACTGGGGTATTCGCGATCAGGACGGCTACTACTTCATCCTCGGCCGCACCGACGACGTGATCAACGTGGCCGGCCACCGCCTGGGCACCCGCGAGATCGAGGAGAGCATCTCCAGCCA
>JAGXRS010000118.1 GCA_018335615.1 Hydrogenophaga sp.
GCACCACGGCGAGAAAAGTGGACGGTGGCTGGCTCATCAACGGCCGGAAGATCTGGGCCAGCCTCTCCGGCGCTGCCGACTACTACGGCATCCTGTGCACCGAAGACAAGGGCGACGACCACCCGGACGCGCGCGACACGCTCTACATCAGCGTGCCCGCCACGTCCGAAGGCTTCAGCATCAGCGGCGAGTGGGACCCGCTGGGCATGCGCGGCACGGTGAGCCGAAACCTGGCGTTCAAGGATGTGTTTGTGAGCGACGCCGAGCAGCTCATGCCGCGCGGCATCTACTTCAAGGGCGCGCAGACCTGGCCGGCCATGTTCTTCACGCTCTCGCCCACCTACCTGGGCCTGGCCAACGCGGCGTATGACTTCACCGTGCAGTACCTGCGCGGCGAGGTGCTCGGTGAACCACCCATCAAGCGCCGCCAGTTCCCCACGAAGCAGATCGCGGTGGCGCAGATGCGCATCCAGCTGGAGAACATGAAGAGCATCTTCGCCCGCGCCATTGCCGAGGCCAAGCCCAACCCCAGCAAGGACGAAAAGCTGCGCTTGTACGCCGCGCACTACAGCGTGATGGAAGGCGCCAACGACATCGCACGGCTGGCGATCCGCACCTGTGGTGGCCAGAGCATGCTCAAGCACCTGCCGCTGGAGCGCCTGTACCGCGACAGCCGCTGCGGTGCGCTCATGCTGCCCTGGACGGCCGAGCTGATCCTGGACCGCATGGGCCGCGAGACGCTGTACGAGGCTGGCGAGAAAGACGTGTGAGGCACGCCCATGCCGGCGTGCAGTGTGTGCACGGCATGCACGGCATGCCGGCCACGGCCAGGTGTGCGATGCAGGCACGAGGGCATGACGCGCATGAGAAAAGGGTCGGCGGTGTGTCGGCCGGCGCTGCGTGATCGCCCGCCGACCCAGCCCGGCCGGTGCGGCGGCGGCTCCCTAAAATGCCCCGGATGCACGCTCATCAGCCTCTCCGATTTCGTCCCCTGGCCCTGTTGATTGCCCTGGTGGCCGGACTGCTCGCGCCGCTGGCCGGGGCGGCGCCGGCGGCTGCACGCGAGGCCGCCGCGCGCGACGCCGATCCCTGCACCGAACTCGTGGCGCGCCTGCCCAATGTGAAAGCGCCGCTGTGCGCCAGTGCGCAGCTCCAGCCCACCAGCGGGCGCTCGGTGCAGGGGCGCACGCTCTACGCCCGCGACGTGGTGGCGCCCGATGCCCGCCTGCGCGTGCTCGTGGTCGGCGGCATCCACGGCGACGAACTGTCGTCGGCCGCGCTGGCGCTGCACTGGATCGAGCGCGCCACCGAGACACCGTCCAACGCGCACTGGCGCTTCCTGCCGGCGCTCAATCCCGACGGCCTGATGGCCCGGCCCGCCAAGCGCGTCAACGCCAACGGTGTCGATCTGAACCGCAACTTCCCCACCCCCAACTGGGCGCGCGATGCCAAGGTCTACTGGGAGAAGCGCACCCGCAAGGACCCGCGCCGCTGGCCGGGCCCCAAACCCTTGTCGGAGCCGGAGTCGCGCTACCTGCACGACGAGATGGAGCGCTTCCAGCCCGACCTGATCGTCAGCATCCACGCGCCCTACGGCGTGCTCGATTTCGACGGCCCGGGCGTGCCACCGCCCAAGCTCGGCCGCCTGTACCTGGACCAGGTCGGCATCTTCCCGGGCAGCCTGGGCAACTACGGCGGCGTGCACAAGGGCATGCCGGTGGTCACGATCGAACTGCCGAGCGCGCTGCGCACACCGCTGGACATCGAGATGCGCCAGATGTGGCTGGACCTGCTGCGCTGGATGAGCGAGCGCGTCGTGCCCGCCGCGCCGGAGCCCAAGGTGCTGCCCGTGAAGACCAGGCCGCTGGGTTGAGCACCGCTGGCCGCGCGGGGGCGCGGATGCAGCCGGTTCAGCGTGCCCGCGAGATGCTGCCGTCCTGGATGCCGGCCCAGTAGGTGTTGAGCTCCTGCTTCACCACCGGCATCAGCCAGTACAGGCCGACGATGTTGGCCAGGGCCATGGCGAAGATCATCGAGTCGGAGAAGTCGATCACCGGGCCCAGGCCCATGCTGGCGCCGATCACCACGAAGACCAGGAACAGCAGCTTGAACGCCAGTTCCGAGGCGAAGCTCTCGCCCAGCAGGTAGGTCCAGGCCTTCAGGCCGTAGTACGACCAGGTGATCATGGTGGAAAACGCGAACAGCACCACGGCCAGCGCCAGCACATACGGGAACCAGCTCACCGCGCTGCCGAAGGCGGCCGAGGTCAGGTTCACGCCCGAGGCCCCAGCGGCCAGTGGTGTGAGACCACCGGCGTTCACATGGCCGGTGATGATGATCACCAGTGCCGTCATGGTGCAGATCACCACCGTGTCAATGAAGGGCTCCAGCAGCGCAGCAAAACCCTGCGACACCGGCTGGTCGGTCTGCACGGCGGAGTGGGCAATGGCCGCCGAGCCCACGCCGGCCTCGTTGGAGAAGGCGGCACGCTTGAAGCCCTGGATCAGGGAGCCGATCACGCCGCCGGCCACGCCTTCGGCCGAGAAAGCACCCAGGAAGATCTGGCCGATGGCCCAGGGCAGCCGGTCCACGTAGACGAACAGCACCACGAAGCCGGCGATCAGGTACAGGCCGGCCATGAAGGGCACCACCTTTTCGGTGACGCGGGCAATCGACTTGATGCCGCCGATGATCACCAGGCCCACCAGCACCGCCATGATCACGCCGAACAGCCAGCCGCGCCCGGCCAGAAAGCTGGCGTCGCCGCCGGTGACGCCGAGCACTTGCTGGAAGCTCTGGTTGGCCTGGAACATGTTGCCGCCACCCATGGCGCCGCCCACGCAGCAGATGGCAAAGAAGATCGCGAGCACGCGGCCCGTGATGGGCCAGCCGCGTTCCGCCAGGCCCTTGGACAGGTAGCGCATCGGCCCCCCCGACACCGTGCCGGCCCGGTGGTGCACGCTGCGGTACTTCACGCCCAGCGTGACCTCGGTGAACTTGGAGGCCATGCCCAGCAGCCCGGCCAGGATCATCCAGAACGTGGCGCCGGCGCCGCCGATGCCCACCGCCACCGCCACCCCGGCGATGTTGCCCAGGCCCACCGTGCCCGACACCGCGGTGGTCAGCGCCTGGAAAGGCGTGACCTCGCCGGCCATCGACGGATCGGAGTAGCGCCCGCGCACCACCTGGATGGCGTGGGCAAAACCGCGCAGCTGGATGAAGCGGAAATAGAAGGTGAAGATGAGCGCAGCCAGGATCAGCCAGCCCACGATCAGCGGAAACTGCGTGCCGCCCACGGGCACGGAATAGAAGATGGCGCCGGCCACGGCGTCGGAATAGGGCTGCACGGCCGAGCTGATGCGCTCGTCCAGTGTGGCGACGGGGATGGGCGCGGCGGCGTCCTGTGCGTGCGCGGCGCCCGCTGCCAGTGCTGCGCTGGCGCCCACCAGCCAATGCCCGGCGTGCGAGCGGGTTTCCGGTGCGCAACAGGGGGCGGATGATGGCAATGATGAGGGCGCGGTCGAGGGCCGAGGTGTGGAGGCGGCGGGGTCCCGGTGGTGGTTCATGTTGTCTCCTGGTTTTTTAGGTAAGGGACGGCAACCAATGTGCCAAAGCCCGGCGTTCTCGTGAAACGCCGGTACGAAAAAGGCCGGTGCCGCGCGTGGCGGTACCGGCCTGAAACGCTTGACCGGGGCGCTCAGCCCCGCTGCGGCGGGGTGCCGAGCTGGCGTTGCACGCCCGGGTGTGCGCTGGTGTGCTGGTTGCGCGGTGGCACGCCGTAAAACGAGAAGCGCATGGCCGGCTGCTCACCACTGATCAGCTCGGCCAGCGCCTTGCCAGAACCGGCGCCGTGCGTCCAGCCCAGCGTGCCGTGGCCGGCGTTGATCCACAGGCGGTTCAGCGGCGTGCGGCCCATCAGCGGGATGTTGGTCGGTGTGGCCGGGCGCAGGCCGGTCCAGAACTGCGGATCGCCCCCTTCCTCGGGTGTGCGCGTGTCGGCCACGCCGGGGAACACTTCTTCGATGCGGCGCACCAGCATCTCGCAGCGCTTGCGCGCCAGCGGCGTGTCCAGCGACAGGTCGAAGCCGCCGAGTTCGATGGTGCCGGCCACGCGCAGCTGGTTGCCCAGGCGCGAGAGGGCGATCTTGTAGGCGTCGTCGATCATGCTGACGTGGGGCGCGGCGTCCGGGCGCAGCAGCGGCAGGGTGGCGCTGTAACCCTTGCCAGGGTAGATGGGCACCTTCACGCCCACCTGCGCCAGCAGCGGCGTGGTGTACGAACCGCAGGCCACCACGAAGGCGTCGGCCTTGAGCGTGCGGGCCTCGCCGCTGCTGCGGTCGCGCACGCGCACCTGCTGCATGGCGCCGCCGCTGGCCTGCAGCTGCTCGATGTCGTGCCCGTACAGCATCTGGGCGCCGCGCTGGGCGCACAGGCGGGCCAGTTGCTGGGTGAACACGCGCGCATCGCCCGACTCGTCGCTGGGCGTGTAGGTGCCGCCCACGATGCGGCTGGCAAATCCCTGCAGCGCCGGTTCGATGCGCAGCAGTTCCTCGCGGCTGATGACGCGGCGCTGCACGCCGAACTTCTGCATCACGGCCGCGGCCGCAGCCGCCCCGTCAAAAGCGTGCGGGTCGGTGTAGTAGTGGGCAATGCCGCGTTCCAGGCGGTGGTAGTCGATGCCAGTCTCGGCCACGATGTCTTTGAGCGCGGCGTGGCTGTAGGAGCCCAGTGCCACCAGCTGGGCCACGTTGCGCTCAAACGCCGCGTCGTTGCACTGGCCGAGGAACTGCAAGCCCCAGCGCCACTGCGCCGGGTCCAGCTGGGGGCGGAACAGCAGCGGCGAGGTCGCAGAAAACATCCACTTCAATGCTTTCAGCGGCGCCTCGCGGTTGGCCCAGGGCTCGCAGTAGCTCACCGAAATCTGAGCCGCATTGGCAAAACTGGTTTCCAGCGCCGCGTCGGGTTGCCGGTCCACCACCGTGACCGTGTGGCCGCGTTGCAGCAGGTGCCAGGCCGTGCTGACCCCGATGATTCCCGCTCCCAAAACCGTGACGTGCATGAACCGACCCCAAAAAATGGACAAACAGGTGCGCAGTATGGGAAAACCCCGGCTCTTCGTGAAGCGGAATTAACCTAAAATTTCTTGCATCAGTTTTGCTTATGCATGTGCGACCCGCGTGCAGAGCACCCCTGTCGTTGCCCGAGGACCCGGGCAGCGGCCTGTTGCCTGAAGACGCCACGGAGATCCCTTGAGCACCTTTGACCCCGACGCCCTCGAATGCCTGGCCGCCATCATCGAAGAGGGCGGTTTCGAACGCGCGGCACAGCGCCTGTCCATCACCCAGTCGGCCGTGTCGCAGCGCCTGCGGGCGCTCGAAGCCCAGGTGGGCACGGTGCTCATCGTGCGCAGCCGCCCGCTCAAGCCCACCGCGGCCGGGCAGCTCATGCTCAAGCACGCCAAGATGATGCGGCTGCTGCGCGCCGACCTGGAGAAAGACCTCAAGGAGCTGGCGCCCAGCTCCACCGGCAACGGCCGCGACGAAGAGCGCATCTCGGTGGCCATCAACGCCGACAGCATCGCCACCTGGGCACTGCCGGCGCTCAACACCCTGGCGCAGGACGGGCTGCCGATCGAAATCATCACCGATGACCAGGAGTTCACCCACGAGTGGCTGCGCGAAGGCCAGGTGCTGGGCTGCGTCACCTCGCTGGGCCAGGCCCTGCGCGGCTGCCGCATGGAGCCGCTGGGCACCATGGACTACGTGGCGGTGGCCAGCGCCCGCTACGCCGCCGAGCACCTGCCCCGGGGGCTGAACGCCCACAACTTCCGCCAGGTGCCCTTTGTGGCCTTCAACCGCAAGGACCATCTGCAGCACGGCTTCGTGACCCAGGCCTTCGAGCTGCCGCGCGTGATGCTCAAGCAGCTGTTCGTGCCCTCCAGCGAAGGCCAGGTGCGCGCGGTGCAGGCCGGCTGGGGCGTGAGCGTGCTGCCCGAGCTGCGCGTGCGCGAACTGCTGGACAGCGGCGAACTGGTGAACCTCGCCCCGCGCCACCGGCTCGGTGTCGCGCTCTACTGGCATTGCTGGAACCTCAGTTCCGACGTGCTGGACGCGCTCAGTGCCGCCTTGCGCGGTGCGGCCGGTGAGTCGCTGCGCCCGACAGCGGCGACAGCGGCGACACCGCTGCTCCGGCCCGTCAGCGTCGCCCAGCCCAGGGCCGTCCAGGCGTGAAAAAGCCCCGCGTGTGGCGGGGCTGGCGCTGCAGGAACGTGGGAACGGCCTTACTGGGGCATCACCACGGTGTCGATGACGTGGATCACGCCGTTGTCCGCGGCGATGTCGGTCGCGGTGACCTTGGCCTGGTCCACCGTGACGCCGCCGGTGGTGCCCACGGTCAGCGACGAGCCCTGCACCGTCTTCACCATGCCGGCGGTCACGTCCTTGGCCATCACCTTGCCGGGCACGACGTGGTAGGTGAGCACGGCGGTGAGCTTGGCCTTGTCCTTGAGCAGCGCGTCCAGATCCGCCTTGGGCACCTTGGCAAACGCTTCGTCGGTCGGGGCAAAAACGGTGAACGGACCGGGCCCCTTGAGCGTGTCCACCAGACCCGCGGCCTGGATGGCGGTGACCAGCGTCTTGAACGAACCCGCGGCGATGGCGGTGTCGACGATGTCCTTCGCGTGAGCGGAGGAGAGCGCGCCGAAAGCGATCAGGGAAGCGATGAGGGTTTTCTTCATGGGGTACTCCAGTCAAGGGGTTGAACAACAGCGCTGGCCGGGGCGGGATGGCGCCGGCGGTGCTCTGCTGCATCGAATGCTAGTCGATAAGGTATATATATAGACTGATTAGTCTGTAACAGTACTTATCAGTGGGGTTATGGAACTGCCCGTCGAAATCGGGCAGAATCCGAGTCCTACCCAAAGGTTCACCATGGTCACCGCCGTTCAGAAATCCGCTCCGTCCACCCCCAAGCTCAGTTTTCGCGAGCAGATGCACATTGCGCGCGAGGACGCCATCGTCTCCGCCGTGAACCGGCTGCTGGCCGAAAAAGGGTTCGAGGCGATGACCGTGGACGAGGTGGCCGCCGAGGTGGGCATCGCCAAGGCCAGCCTGTACAAGCACTTCCCCAGCAAGGAAGACCTGGCGGCGGCGGCCATGGTGCGGGTGATGGACCGCGCCCGCGCCTTCCTGGACAGCCTGCAGGCCCGGGACGGGCAGACAACGGCGATCGACCAGCTGCGGGCCGTGGCGCGCTGGACCATGGAGGTGCAGCTGGCGGGTGAAATGCCGTCACTGCCCAGTGAGAACTCCACGCTGCGCGCCGCGCTGACCACCAACAAGGCGTATGTGGACGGGCTGATGGACGTCAGCGACCGCCTGGGTGCCTGGATCACCGCCGCCCAGGCCAATGGCAGCCTCAACCCCGCGCTGCCCCCCATCGCGGTGCTCTACACGCTGTATGCGCGCGCCTGCGACCCGGTGCTGGGTTTCCTGAAGGGCGCCGGCCTGTACACGGACGACGAGATCATCGAGATGGTGCTCAGCACCTGTTTCGACGGCCTGAGGACGAGGTCGTAACCCCCCGCGCCGCCTGCGGCGTCACCCCCCAGGGGGCGGCACTGGCGGCGCGGGGGGAACCCGTTCACCTCACCAGCAGCACCGGCACCTTGCAGTGCGCGAGCACCTGCGTGGTGACCGAACCCATCACCAGCGCGCCCAGGGCGCCGTGGCCGTGCGAGCCCATCAGCAACAGGTCGAATTTCCCGGCTTCGGCGGCCTTGGCGATCAGCTCGCCGGGTGAGCCCACCTTGTGCACCACCTGCGGCTCGATGCCGTGGCGTGCCAGGAACTTCAGCACCGGTGCCGTGACTTTTTCGGCTTCTTCGGCGTAATAGCCCTTGGCGATCTCGGCTCCCACGGCCGCGCGGGCACGGGGCGGCAGCGGCACCTGCACCGTGAAGACCGTGTAGTCGTTGCCCGACCCGAACACCTCGTCGTGCGTGGTGAGGTAGGCCAGCATTTTCTTGGTGTAGGCACTGCCGTCCACCGCGAGCAGGATCTTCATGGTGTCTCCTTCGTCTTGGATGAGTCGCGAGTGTAGAACGCAAGGCCGGCGCAGCCTTGCGCTGGCGCAAGGAGCGGGCGCCCCCTGTGCTCAGGCAACCCGGATGACCTGCTGCGGCTGGAATGTGAGCTGCTCGTTTTTCTGCGCATAGCCCAGCGGGTTGGCGACGATGCGGCAGCGGCCCACCTGCTGGTCCTGGGGGCAGTGCAGGTGGCCGTGCAGCCACAGGTCGGCCAGCGGCAGCAGCTCGTCCAGCCCGTTGCAGAAGCCGGCGGTGCCGGGGCTCAGGCCGTAGCGCGGGTCGGTGCTGTGCAGCGTGGGTGCGAAGTGGGTGATCACCACGGTGGTGCCCTCAAAGGGCTCGGCCAGCGCCCGGCGCAGCCAGTGCTGGCAGTCCAGGCCCAGCGCGCGCATGGCCTCGGCGTCGAACGGGCGGCCATGGCGCTGCGTGTCCATCTTGCCCAGGTAGAAGTTGGCCGCCCGGAATGCCTTTTCCCGCTGGCGCAGGCGATGGGTCAGCGGGTCGGTCGGGCGGGGTGTGGGGATGGACGTGCGGGGCCCGGGAGGTCGCGGATTCGCGCGTGGCGGGGCGGGGGGCAGATCGCCCAGCGTATCGAAATCGGTCCAGAGGGTGGTGCCGATGAAGCGCACCCCGTCGATCACCCGGCTTTCCCGCTCCAGCCAGGTGAGGCCGAGCCGCTCGCAGGTCTGGCGCAGATCGGCATGCGCCTCGTCCACGTCCAGGCCGTCGTACTCGTGGTTGCCCGGCACGAAGACCACCGGCGTGGGCCAGCTGCCCCCGGCCGACACGGGCGAAAAACGCCGCAGGCCCCAGTCGGGCTCGTCCATCACGCTGCCGTCGCGCCGGGTCTGGTACGAACCGATGTCACCAGCCAGCACCAGCAGGTCGGCGCCTTCGGCGGGGGTGGCCTGGAAGCCCGGGTTGGCTTCCAGGTGCAGGTCGCTCAGCAGCTGGATGTTCATGGCGGCATTCTCGGGGAGACTGGCGATGGCGATGGCGATGGCGATGGCGCAGCCCGGGTGTCGTCGCGAAACCCACTCGCCGAGGCGCGTTCCACCGCACCGCGCAGCCAGCGGTGGGCGCTGCTGTGCGAAGCCTGCCGGTGCCACAGCGCGTCCACGTGCACGGCGGGCACGGGCAGGGGCAGATCGGCCAGGGCCAGTTCGTGTTCGCGGCCGGTGGCCTCCACGAAGTGCCGAGGCAGCACGGTGAGCAGGTCCGTGGTGGCGACCACGCGGCCGGCGGTGAAGAACTGGTTGACGGTCAGCACCACGCGCCGCTGGCGCGACAGGCCGGCCAGTGCCTCGTCCACAAAACCGAAGGGTCGTCCGGAAAAGCTCACCAGCAGGTGGCGGGCGTCGCAATAGGCGTCCAGGCTGATGGGCCGTCCCGCCAGCGGGTGGCCGCGGCGCATCACCACCACGTATTCACCGTCGTAGAGCCGCTGGTAGAGGAAGCGCGGCGAGGTTTCCTGCAGGTGCAGCGCACCCAGCTCGGCCAGCACGCCCGGAAAGTGTCCGATGGCCAGGTCCGCCGAGCCGGATTCCAGCAACTCGCGTGGGTCGCGGGTGGTCAGGGGCAGCACACGCAGGTTCACGCCCGGTGCCTCGCTCTCCAAAATGTCCATCAGACTCGGCACGATCTTGGCCGCGGTGGCATCGGCCATGGTCAGCACAAACGCGGTCTGCGCGGTGGTGGGGTCAAACACCCCCGGCGCCAGGGAATCGCGCAGCTGCTGCAGCGCATCGCGCACGGTGGGCCAGAGCAGCTGGGCCACCGGCGTGGGCTCGATGCCGTAGCCGGAACGCCGCACCAGCTCGTCGCCCAGGGTTTCGCGCAGCCGCTTGAGTGCGTTGCTCACGGCTGGCTGCGTCATGGCCAGGTTGTGGGCCGCCCGCGTGAGGTTGCGCTCGGCCATCACCTCGTCGAACACGCGCAGCAGGTTCAGGTCCAGGGTGCGGAAGTTGCGCTCATTCATATGTTTTGTGAATGTAATGCATCACAAATCTAAAGTGGCGTAAACACCGGGTTTACCCTAGTATCACCCCATTCCAGATTTTTCTTCCTGTTTCAGGAGCCCGCCATGAGTACCCTTGCTTCCGTTCCCGCCTCTGCCCCCATGGGTGTGAGTGCTTCCACCGCCGCTCCGAAGGCTGGCCTGTACCGCGCCCCCCGCAGCTTCGACGGCGCCCGTGGTCTGGCCGGCATGCTGCTGGCCGCCGCGGTGGCCACGCTGGTGGTGGTGGCCGACCGTGTCATCAGCACCTGGGCCGACGACCACCTGCTGCTGGCCTGGGTGGCCCTGTGGGTCGTGATCTTCGCCGGCCTGGCCCTGTTCGGTGCTGCCGCACGCAACTTGGCCCGTCGCACCATGCGCTCGCTGGACGGCTGGTCGCAGAGCCTGGCACAGGCCCGCGCCGAAGCCCGCCTGTGGGACATGGCCCGCAGCGATCCCCGCCTGATGGGCGAGCTGGTGCAGGCGCGTATGCGTGAATACGACGCCGTTCATGTGGTGGCCGAGGCGGCCCCGAACGACTTCAACGATGCGCTGGCACCGCTGGGCCTGGAGACCGCCATCACCCCCGTGCCACAGGGCAGTGCCTGGGAGCGCTTCGCCACCCGCATGGTCGAGCAGCGCAGCCGCAACGCTTACCTGCACTACATCTGATCGCAGTGCCGGCGCTGCCGGCCCGCC
>JAGXRS010000119.1 GCA_018335615.1 Hydrogenophaga sp.
AAGCGCCTGCCGCTGCCACCCCCGAGCCTGCCACCCCCGCCACCCTTGCCAAGAGCGACCAGAACCTGGTCTGGCTCGACTGCGAGATGAGCGGGCTCGACCCCGAGAAAGAGCGCCTGCTGGAAATCGCGGTCGTCATCACCGGCCCCAACCTCACGCCCCGGGTCGAAGGCCCCGTGCTGGTGATCCACCAGAGCGACGCCGTGCTGGGAGCCATGGACGCCTGGAACAAGGGCACGCACGGCCGCAGCGGCCTCATCGAGAAGGTGCGCGCCAGCACGCTCACCGAAGAGCAGGCGCAGGCCGAGCTGCTGGCCTTCATCGGCAAATATGTGCCGAAGAACGGCTCGCCCATGTGCGGCAACACCATCAGCCAGGACCGCCGCTTCCTGGTGAAGTACATGCCCAGGCTGGAGGCGTATTTCCACTACCGCTGCCTGGACGTGAGCACGCTGAAGGAACTGGCCAAGCGCTGGCGCCCCGCGGTGTACGACGCCTTCAAGAAACAGCAGAAGCACACGGCGCTGGCCGATGTGCACGAGTCCATCGACGAACTCGAACACTACCGCACGCACTTCCTGCGCTGACCCGCCCGATCGCCCGCGGACCCGGTCACGCGGCACCGTCCGGCTGCTCGGACGGCGCTGCCGCGGGCGGGCCGCATGTCAAAATCGGCGCCTTCACACGAGTTACCCATGACGAAAAAATCCCGAGCCCGATTTGTCGCCAAGCACCAGGATGCCCTGCAACTGGGCGCCGCCCTGGCTTTTCTGCTGGCCATTGGTGTCTACGCCTCCCTCACCGGCGCCGATGTGGCTGGCCTCTCCAGTGCGTCGGTCTGGCTGCTGATCATCTCCGCGGTGGTCGGTGGCTACATGGCCATGAACATCGGCGCCAACGATGTGGCCAACAACATGGGTCCTTCCGTGGGCTCCGGTGCGCTGACCATGGGCTGGGCCATCCTCATTGCGGCCATATTCGAAGCGCTGGGCGCTGTCGTGGCCGGCGGCGAGGTGGTGGGCACCATCAAGGGCGGCATCATCGACAGCAAGCAGATCACCGATCCCACCACCTTCGCGTGGATCATGTTCTCGGCCCTGCTGGCCGGCGCCCTGTGGCTGAACCTCGCCACGGCCATCGGTGCCCCGGTGTCCACCACGCACTCCATCATCGGCGCGGTCATGGGCGCGGGCATTGCGGCTGGGGGCTGGGGGCTGGTGAACTGGGCCACCATCGGCAACATCGTCATGAGCTGGCTGGTGTCGCCCCTGTCGGGCGGTGCCCTGGCGGCCTTCTTCCTGTACGTGATCAAGCGCAGCATCACCTACCGCAGCGAGATGACGGAGGCGGCCAGCCGCACCGTGCCCTGGCTGATTGCCATCATGGCCTGGGCCTTCGGCACCTACATGCTGCTCAAGGGCCTGGGCCAGCTCGTCAAGATGGACTTCTGGGTGGCCCTGCCGGCCGGTGGCGTGATTGCGCTGGTGGTGTGGGCGCTGGTGCGCAAGCCGGTCGCCCGCCTGGCGCAGCGCCAGGAAAACAGCAAGCAGGGTGTCAACCGCCTGTTCACCTGGCCGCTCATCTGCTCGGCCGCTCTGCTGAGCTTCGCCCACGGCGCCAACGACGTGGCCAACGCCGTGGGGCCGCTGGCCGCGATCTACGAAGCGGTGAAGTCGGGCGCCATCGCCACCAAGGCCTCGACGCCGCTGTGGGTGATGCTGCTCGGCGCGCTGGGCCTGGCGGTGGGCCTGGCGCTGTACGGTGCCCGCCTGATCCGCACCGTGGGCAAGGAAATCACCGAGCTCGACAACATGCGGGCCTACTCCATTGCCATGGCCGCCACCATCACGGTGATTTTTGCGTCCCAGCTGGGCATGCCGGTCTCCACCACCCACGTCACCATCGGAGCGGTGTTCGGCGTGGGCTTCCTGCGCGAGCTGCTCAAGGTCAACTACGCCAAGATGGAGGCGGTGGTGTTTGCCGGTCACCAGGGTGGCGACCGCGCCGAGGTGGAGGCCTACCTGCAGCGGTTCGAGGCGGCCGAGGTGCAGGAAAAGAAGCGCATGCTGGCCGACATGAAGCGCCGCACCAAGCAGCGTGAGGCGGCGGAAGGCGCGGTCTTCGACAAGAACGAGCGCCGCGCCCTGAAGAAAGCCTACAAGAAAGAGATCGTGAAGCGCTCGGCCGTGCTGCGCATCGTGGCCGCGTGGATTGTCACGGTACCGGCCACGGCCGTGATCGCGGGCGTGCTGTTCCACATCGTTGCCGCGGTGCTGGGGTGAGGCGCGGAAAATATTTCTAGGGTTTTCCCTGAAATCTGCGATAATCAAAGGCTGCGCAGGAAACTGCGCTGATTTGTGCATCTGCCTCACACTCAAGAGTCCTGATGCCGTCTGGTGGTACCGGCCCAGTGGCCAGCACCCCCATATCAGACGGCCACGACCGTGACAGCCACCTGCCGCCGGCGGGTCTTCACGGTCGATGTTTATCTCCAGGGCCCATGCGCCAGCCTCTGCCGGATTCCGTATCCGTCACGCTTTGCGCTTCGTTTGATGGTTGATGTTTTTGCCAACCACGAATGAAGCAGCGCTGACCCTGCGGCTCCGGCTTTTGCCCGGCTGCCCGCAAGCAGTTCCCGCTTTGCTCGATCACGTGCGCGCCATTTTTTTGCGCACAGGATGCTGGAACATGAACGATTCTCAAGATTTCTCCGATAACACCCGCGACGACTTTTCGCCTGCGCATGACACTTTCATCGCCGAAGTGGCCGAGGTCCTCACCGAGGCCGCAACTGATGCCGCGCCCGTGGTGACCGAACCCAACGGCTTCGAGCTGCTGGGCCTGGCACCCGAGCTGGTGCAAGCCTGTGCCGACCTCGGCTACGTGCAGCCCACCACGGTTCAGAGCAACGTGGTCCCCAAGGCCCTGATCAGCGAAGGCGAGGCCCGCTACGCCGACCTGATGGTGTCGAGCCAGACCGGCAGCGGCAAGACCGCCGCTTTCCTGCTGCCCGTGCTGCACACGCTGCTGCAACAGCAACAGCAGGCCGACGCCAAGGAGCGTGCCGACTTCGAGCAAGCCACGGCCGATGCCCTGGCCCGTGGCGAAGCCGCGCCCAAGCGCCCCAAGCGCAAGGACCCGACCAGCCCGCGCAACTTCAAGGCCGCCACCCCCGGTGCCCTGATCCTGTGCCCGACGCGCGAACTCGCGCAGCAGGTGGCCAACGACGCCATCGACCTTGTGCGCCACTGCCGTGGCCTGCGCGTGGCCAACGTGGTGGGCGGCATGCCCTACCAGCTGCAGATCGCCAAGTTGCAGAACGCCGACCTCGTGGTGGCCACGCCCGGCCGCTTGCTGGACCTGCAGCGCTCGCAGCAACTCAAGCTCGACCAGGTGCAGTTCCTGGTGGTCGACGAAGCCGACCGCATGCTCGACCTGGGCTTCTCCGACGACCTGGCCGAGGTCAACGACCTCACCAGCCAGCGCCGCCAGACCATGATGTTCAGCGCCACGTTTGCGCCGCGCATCCAGCAGCTTGCCATGCGCGTGATGCACGACGGTGGCAAACATGTCCAGAAGATCCAGATCGACAGCCCGCAAGAGCAGCACGCCAACATCCAGCAGAAGCTGTTCTGGGCCGACAACGCCCAGCACAAGCGCCAGCTGCTGGACCACTGGCTGCGTGACACCACGATCAACCAGGCCGTGGTGTTCTGCAGCACGCAGATCGAATGCGATGGACTGGCCACCGACCTGCAGCAGGCCGGCTTCGCCGCCGTGGCCTTGCACGGTGCGCTCAGCCAGGGCATCCGCAACCGCCGCCTGATGGCGCTGCGCGGCGGCCAGGTGCAGATCCTGGTGGCCACCGATGTGGCCGCCCGCGGCATCGACGTGCCCACCATCACGCACGTGTTCAACTTCGGTCTGCCCATGAAGGCCGAGGACTACACGCACCGCATCGGTCGCACCGGCCGTGCCGGCCGCGATGGCCTGGCCATCACCTTTGCCGAAATGCGCGACCGCCGCAAGATCTTCGATATTGAAGCCTTCACGCGCCAGCGCATCGGCGTCGAGACGGTTCCCGGCATGGAGCCGCGCCAGCGCGCGCCCCAGGCCGAGCCGTTTGGTCGTGGTGCCCCCGGTGGCCGTCCGGCCGGTCGTGGCAACGACCGTTTCGCCGACCGCCGTGGCGCCCCCGCACCACGTGGCCCGCGTTTCGAAGGCCGTGGTGACGCCCCTCGCTTTGAAGGGCGTGGCGATGCTCCGCGCTTTGAAGGCCGTGGTGATGCACCCCGTTTTGAAGGCCGCGGTGACGCGCCTCGCTTCGAAGGCCGAGGCGATGCCCCCCGCTTCGAAGGACGCGGTGACGCGCCCCGTTTCGACCGCGCAGCACCTCGCTTCGACGACCGCGGTGGTGACAGCCGCCCGGCTGGTCGCGGTTTTGGCGACCGCGCCCCTGCGCGTCCCGCATTCGGTGCCAAGCCGGCTGGTTTTTCCAGCTTCGGCCGCAGCGACAAGGGTGCCGAGCGCGGTGGTGACCGTTTCAGCGACCGTGGCAATTCCGAGCGCACGGCGATGCGTGGCGATTTCGCCCCGCGCCGTCCGGAAGGGGCACCCTCGCGCCCGATGGCACGCCGCAGCCCGCGTTGATGCGCTGAGGTGAGAGCCTTCGGGCTCCCACAAAAAGCCGGACCCAGGTGTCCGGCTTTTTTTCGTCTGTGCGAACCGCCCGCCTCAGTACATGCCGTTTCGGCTCGCCAGCTCGACGAACAGGGCCGAGTGATCAAGATCGCCCAGGCCGTGGGCCGCGGCGTCGGCGAACAACTGTTCGAAGAGCGCCGTGATCGGCGCATCGAAGCCCATGCTGCCCGCCGTGGCCAGGGCATTGCGCATGTCCTTGAGCTGCACCTGGATGGCCGCGCGCTTGGTGAAATCGCGCTCGACCATGCGCTGGCCGTGCAGCTGCAGGATGCGGCTGTCGGCGAAACCGCCGGTGATGGCCTGGCGCACCTGGGCCATGTCGGCACCACCCTTTTCGCACAGCAGCAGGGCCTCTGCCACGGCACCGATGGTGATGCCCACGATCATCTGGTTCGCCAGCTTGGCCAGCTGGCCTGCGCCGTGCGGGCCCACGTGCGTGGGGCGACCCAGCAGTTCCAGCACCGCTCGGGCCCGCTCCATGTCGGCCGGGTCGCCCCCCACCATGATGGCGAGGGTGCCCTGCTCGGCACCCACCGTGCCACCCGACACGGGGGCGTCGAGGTGGCGCACGCCCGTGGCGCTCAGGCGCTGGGCGTGGTCGCGGGCCTGGGCCGGCTGGATCGACGACATGTCGATCACCAGCGTGCCGGCGCGCAGGCTGGCCGTGGTGCCTGGCTGGAACAGCACGTCTTCGACCACCGCACCGTTTTCCAGCAGGGTGATGACCACGTCGGCATGCTCGACGGCCTGCGCCGGCGTGTCGGTCACCAGCGCGCCAAAGGGTGCCAGCCGCTCGGCCTTGCTGCGCGAGCGGTTCCAAGCGTTCACCTGGCAGCCCGCCTCGCACAGGCGCCGTGCCATGGGGAAACCCATCATGCCGATGCCGAGCACCGCCACCTGAAGGGGGCGTCCAGCGGTGTCAGCGGAAGGAGAAGAGGGGGGAGAAGTCGGAGCGTTCAAGGGCGAATACCGGTTGTGTGGGAGGTAGGGTGGGGCGGTCGGTCTGGGCGGCACCCTG
This sequence comes from Hydrogenophaga sp., assembly GCA_018335615.1. GTDB lineage: Bacteria > Pseudomonadota > Gammaproteobacteria > Burkholderiales > Burkholderiaceae_C > Hydrogenophaga. The sequence continues at coordinate 5,720 of JAGXRS010000119.1, forward strand.
GGGGGCACCTGAAAATTGTAGGAGCACCGGCCCGGCAGCATGTCCCAAGGGCTTGGCCTGCAGGCGCTGAAACGGCGCGGCGAGGGCTCGCAAAACGTGCATGACACAATGCCGCCCATGACCGCCACCACGCCCCAGACCCGTCTCGATTCCCGCTGGCTGGACGCCCAGTACAACAACCGGGCGCTCGTGCCCGAACACGCGGCGCATTTTGCCCGCTGGTCCAGTGCATCGGCCCAGGCACGTGCGGCGGGGCCGGCCTTGCTGGACCTGCCCTACGGCCACGGTGCGGGCGAAAGCCTGGACGTGTTTCCCGCGGCCCGCCAGCGCGGCGCCCCGCTGGCGCCGGTGCTGGTGTTCATCCACGGCGGCTACTGGCGCAGCCTGGACAAGGCCGACCACTCTTTCCTGGCGCCGGCCTTCGTGAAGCAGGGCGCCTGCGTGGTGGTGCCCAACTACGCCCTGTGCCCGGCCGTGACGATTCCCGATATCGTGATGCAGATGGTGCGCGCGCTGGAATGGACCTACCGCCACATTGCCGTGCACGGGGGCGATCCGCAGCGCATCACGGTGGTGGGGCACTCGGCCGGCGGCCACCTGGCGGCCATGTTGCTGGCTTGCCGCTGGGCGCAGGTGGCGGTCGATCTGCCCGCCGCACTCGTGAAGAACGCGCTGTCGATCTCCGGGCTGTACGACCTGGAGCCCGTGCGGCGCACGCCTTTTCTGCACGACTCGCTGCGGCTGACGCCGGCGCAAGTCAAAAAAGCCAGCCCGGCGCTGCTGCCCGCGCCGCCGATCCGCGAGGGGCGCGGTCGGCTCTACAGCGTGGCGGGCGGCGAGGAAAGCAGCGAGTTCCTGCGGCATAACCAGCTCATCCAGTCGGCCTGGGGCGAGGTTGTGGTGCCGGTATGCGAAGCCCTGCCGGGGTTGAACCATTTCACCGTGCTCGAAGCCCTGGTGCAGTCCGACCACCGCCTGCACCGTCTGGCGCTGGACCTGCTGGCCTGAAGGGGCCGCAGGAGCGCGTGATGGCCCACTGGTGATCAACCCGCCGCATCAGCCGGGCTGACACAGGATCGGGGCATCACCTCACATCAGCAGGTGCTCGCCGGCGTTGTCGCCGCCCAGGATCACGTAGTTCACCTTGCGGATGTCCATCAGCTTGGTACCGCCCGAGTAGCTGATGGAACTCTGCACGTCCTGCTCCATTTCGGTGAGCGTGCCGGCCAGCGTGCCCTTGATGGGCTCCAGGATGCGCTTGCCTTCGACGTGCTTGTACTCGCCCTTGTTGAAGTCGCTGGCCGAGCCGTAGTATTCCTTGTAGAGCGCGCCGTCCACCTCGACCGTCTTGCCGGGCGACTCTTCGTGGCCGGCGAACAGCGAGCCGATCATGACCATGCTCGCGCCAAAGCGGATGCTCTTCGCAATGTCGCCATGGCTGCGGATGCCGCCGTCGGCGATGATGGGCTTGGTGGCCACCCGGGCACACCACTTCAGCGCCGAGAGCTGCCAGCCGCCCGTACCAAAACCGGTCTTGAGCTTGGTGATGCAGACCTTGCCCGGGCCCACGCCCACCTTGGTGGCGTCCGCACCCCAGTTCTCCAGGTCGATCACGGCCTCTGGCGTGGCGACGTTGCCGGCGATGACGAAGCTGGCGGGCAGCTTGTCCTTGATGTAGCCGATCATGTCGCGCACGGAATCGGCATGGCCGTGGGCGATGTCGATGGTGATGTACTCGGGCACCAGGCCCTCGGCGGCCAGCGTGTCCACGGTGGCGCGGTCGGGCGCTTTCACGCCGAGCGAGATGGACGCGTAGGTGCCCGCGGCGTGCATGTCGCGCACGAACTGCACGTTGTCCAGATCGAAGCGGTGCATCACGTAGAAGTAGCCATTGCGCGCCATCCACCGGCAGATGGACTCGTCCACCACCGTCTTCATGTTGGCGGGTACCACCGGCAGGCGGAAGCGCCGGTTGCCCAGTTCCACGCCGGTGTCGCATTCCGAGCGGCTCTCCACGCGGCATTTGCGCGGCAGCAACAGGACGTTGTCGTAGTCAAAAATTTCCATCGAGAAACCAGGCTCCAGTGGTCGTTGCAGAACGGGGTGCTCGGGACCTGGGCCGGTTCTCATGCCCGCGCGAGCACAAAAAACCGGGCGCAAGAATCCTGGGCCCGGTGACTGATTCTAGGCGCATCACGCGCCGGCGCCCAGCGCCCGCCACCCCTGTCCGCTGTATGGCACCCATATGCCCGGCGATATGAGCGCAGGCCCGGCCGGGACGGTGCCCCGCGTACGCCACCCGGCGTACAGACGTTTCTCAGGGTCTTCCCTAGCATCCAGTTGTCCGTCGTGAACCAGCTGCAAGCGGTGGTTCCGCGGCAAGAGTCAACCCCTCAACTGGATGTGTTTGAACACTGGAGAAGCGCCATGATGCAACGTCGATTCACCCTCAAAGCCCTGTCGGCCGCCGCTGCGGTGGCCACCCTGGGCGGTCTCACCAGCCTGCCCGCCCATGCCCAGGAGACCATCAAGGTCGGGGTGCTGCACAGCCTGTCCGGCACCATGGCCATTTCGGAAACCGTGCTCAAGGACACGGTGCTGATGGCCATTGAAGAGATCAACGCCAAGGGCGGCGTGCTGGGCAAGAAGCTCGAACCGGTGGTGGTGGACCCGGCATCGAACTGGCCGCTGTTTGCCGAACGCGCCCGCCAGCTGATCACGCAGGACAAAGTGGCGGTGGTGTTTGGCTGCTGGACCTCGGTGTCGCGCAAGTCGGTGCTGCCGGTGTTCGAAGAACTCAACAGCCTGCTGTTCTACCCGGTGCAGTACGAAGGCGAGGAACTGAGCAAGAACGTGTTCTACACCGGCGCCGCGCCCAACCAGCAGGCCATTCCCGCCGTGGAATACCTGATGAGCAAGGACGGCGGCAGTGCCAAACGCTTCGTGCTGCTGGGCACCGACTACGTGTACCCACGCACCACCAACAAGATCCTGCGCGCCTTCCTGAAGTCCAAGGGCATTCCGGACAGCGACATCATGGAGGAGTACACCCCCTTCGGTCACTCCGACTACCAGACCATCATCGCCAATGTGAAGAAATTCGCCAGCGCCGGCAAGAAGACGGCGGTGATCTCGACCATCAACGGCGACTCCAACGTACCCTTCTACAAGGAACTCGGCAACGCGGGCCTGAAGGCGACGGACGTGCCGGTGGTGGCGTTCTCGGTGGGTGAGGAAGAGCTGCGCGGCGTGGACACCAAGCCGCTGGTGGGCCACCTGGCCGCCTGGAACTACTTCATGAGCATCAAGAACCCGACCAACACCGCGTTCATCAAGAAGTGGTCGGACTACGCCAAGGCCAAGAACATCGCCGGCCACAAAGACCGCCCGCTGACCAACGACCCGATGGAAGCCACCTACATCGGCATCAACATGTGGAAGCAGGCGGTCGAGAAGGCCAAGAGCACCGACACCGACAAGGTGATCGCCGCCATGGCCGGCCAGACCTTCACCGCCCCCAGCGGCATCGTGAGCAAGATGGACGAGAAGAACCACCACCTGCACAAGAGTGTGTTCATCGGTGAAGTGCGCGCCGACGGCCAGTTCGACGTGGTGTGGAAGACGCCGGGCCCGGTCAAGGCCCAGCCCTGGAGCCCCTTCATCCCCGAGAACAAGGGCAAGAAGGACGAGCCCGTCTCGAAGATGTGAGGCAAGCCCGGGCGCCCAGGGCGCTCGCCCCTCTTTCGCCCAACAGGCGAGAGGGGCCTCACCGGGGTCCGCTGGTCAGGCCCTTGGTGCCCCCGGATGGGACGCCTCCCGCTCACTGCGTGTCGGGCGGCTGGTTGAACCACGTCAGGTCGGGATGCCAGGGCATCTGACTTTATTTTTTTCTTGTGGGGATTGTGTTCTCCGTGTGCTGCTGGCTGATTGGTGAAGGACTGACATGAAGATGCTGTGGCTGCGCCGGCTCGGGCTGTGCCTGGCGCTTTTCATGGGCGCGAACGGGGTGCAGGCGCTCACGCCGGCCGATGCGCTGGCCTTGGTGGAAGGCAGCGCGAGCGAGCGCGTCGAGACACTGCAGCGCCTGACGGTGGCGCCCGATGAGCGGGCTGCTGCCCTGATTCGTGCCATGGCGGCGCAAAACGCGCGTCTGTTTGAGGAGCGCGTGTACATCGTCGACAGCACCGGCGTGATCGACGCGGTCACCGGCCAGCCGGCGGCCCTGCCAGCTGAAGCACAAGAGGTGAGCTTGAACAACCGCCTGCGCGGCGCCCTGGAAACGGCGTTGGCCGGGCTGGATGTGCTGTATGCCGAGCCGTCGCGTCAACGCGAAGCCGCCCTCACGCTGCAGCGCAGTGCCTTCAACGAACCCGACATCGAGCAGCTGCCCCTGATCGACAAGGCACTGGCGGGCCAGCTCGACCCGCAGGCGCGCCAGACGCTGGAACTGGCCCAGGCCGCCGTGCTGCTGGACAGTGAGGACGAGGGGCAGCGCCTGGCCGCGGCCGACAAGCTGGGCGAAGCGCGGCAGGCCATCGTGCGGCCCCTGCTGCAGGCGCAGATCGAGCGCGAGCAGAGCGAGGACGTGAAAACCGCCCTGGTGCGTTCGCTGAAATCGCTGGAGCGTTCGCTGCAGCTGAGCAGCCTGCTGGCCCAGGGCTTCACCGGTGTCAGCCTGGGCAGCATCCTGCTGCTGGCGGCGCTGGGCCTGGCCATCACCTACGGCCTGATGGGCGTCATCAACATGGCGCATGGCGAGCTGATCATGATCGGCGCCTACGCCACCTGGCTGGTGCAGCTGGCCTTCAAGCAGCTGTTTCCCGAGATGTTCGACTGGTACCTGCTGGTGGCCCTGCCGATCGCGTTCGTGACGTCGGCGCTGGTGGGCGCGGCCATGGAGCGCACGGTGATCCGCTTCCTGTACGGCCGCCCGCTGGAGACGCTGCTGGCCACCTGGGGCATCAGCCTGGTGCTGATGCAGGGCGTCCGCTCGCTGTTCGGCGCACAGAATGTGGGCGTCGAAAACCCGAGCTGGATGAGTGGCAGCGTCACCCTGATGGGCAACCTCACGCTGCCCTGGAACCGCATCATCATCATTGCCTTTGCCGCTGCGGTGTTCATCGGTGTCACGCTCATGATCACCCGCACACGCCTGGGCCTGTTCGTGCGCGGGGTCACGCAGAACCGCCCCATCGCCGCCTGCATGGGCGTGAACACCGCCCGCATCGACACCTACGCCTTTGCGCTCGGCTCGGGCATCGCGGGCATGGCCGGCTGCGCGCTGAGCCAGATCGGCAACGTCGGCCCCGACCTGGGCCAGAGCTACATCGTCGATTCGTTCATGGTGGTGGTGCTCGGCGGCGTGGGGCAGCTGGCGGGCACGGTGTACGCCGCGCTGGGCCTGGGCATTCTCAACAAGTTCCTGGAAGGCTGGGCCGGTGCGGTGCTGGCGAAGATCGCCGTGCTCGTCTTCATCATCGTCTTCATCCAGAAACGGCCACAGGGGATTTTTGCCATGAAGGGCCGGAGTGCAGAAGCATGAACACGACCACCATCCCCCCATCCGGGGTTCCGGAGGACCGCGACCCGTCTCCCTCGGTCCGGGCCGATCCCCATCCAGCTGTTCGCACTGAGTCCAATCCGCCTGTTCGGGCTGAGCCCACCCCACCCGTTCGGGCTGAGCCGGTCGAAGCCCCGGCCCAGATGCTGACAGGCCCTTCGACAGGCTCAGGGCGAACGGGGGGTGAGCGCTCAGGGCGAAGGGGCGATGGGCGTTCAGGGCAAGCCGGGGACGTGCACCCAGCCCGGACGGGGGATGGGATTCCCGTCCGTCCTCCGCTGCCCCAGGCTGGCCCCTTGCTCACCCGCGGTGGCTGGAGCACCTTCCTGGTGGCCCTGCTGGTGGTCTGCGCCGTGGCGCCGGCACTCAACCTGCTGGTGCCGGCCGACAGCGCCTTCCACCTGAGCGACTACATGGTGGGTCTGCTGGGCAAGATCATGTGCTACGCCATCTGCGCGCTGGCCATCGACCTGATCTGGGGCTACACCGGCATCCTCAGCCTGGGCCATGGCCTGTTCTTTGCGCTGGGCGGCTACGTGATGGGCATGTACCTCATGCGCCAGATCGGCCTGGACGGCAACTACAAGAGCGAGCTGCCCGACTTCATGGTGTTTCTGGACTGGAAGGAACTGCCCTGGCATTGGGCGCTCTCCGACAGTTTCATCGCCACGCTGCTGCTGATCGTGCTGGTGCCCGGCCTGGTGGCCTTCGTGTTCGGCTACTTCGCCTTCCGCTCGCGCATCAAGGGCGTGTACTTCTCCATCATCACGCAGGCGCTCACCTTCGCCGCGCTGCTGCTGTTCTTCCGCAACGAGACCGGACTGGGTGGCAACAACGGCTTCACCGATTTCAAGCGCATCCTGGGTTTTCCCATTGCCACGCAAGGCATGCGCATGACGCTGTTCGTGCTCACGGGGCTGACGCTGCTGGGCTTCTTTCTGTGGGCGCGCTGGCTGGTCAACAGCAAATTCGGCCGTGTGCTGCAGGCGGTGCGCGACGCCGAGAGCCGCACCATGTTCTGTGGCTACAACCCGCTGCCGTACAAGCTCACCATCTGGACCATTTCGGCCGTGATGTGCGGCGTGGCGGGCGCGCTGTACGTGCCGCAGGTGGGCATCATCAACCCCGGGGAAATGAGCACCGCCGCCAGCATTGAAATGGCCATCTGGGCCGCCGTGGGCGGGCGTGCCACGCTCATCGGACCGATCATCGGTGCCTTCATCGTCAATGGGGCGAAGAGCTGGCTCACGGTGAGCTTCCCCGAGTACTGGCTGTATTTCCTCGGCGGCCTGTTCATTGTGGTGACGCTCTACATGCCGCAGGGTGTGGTGGGGCTGGTGAAGAAGCTGCGCATGGGCAAAGGAGCTAAGGCATGACGCCCGACCTGATGGAAGCCGGCGCGCAGCGCTATGCAAATATCGCCCCGCTGCGGGTGCCGGGCCAGACCGAATCTGGCGGGCGCAGCGCCGGCTACGGCCGCGTGCACACCGCCGGCGCCGTGGACACCACGCACGGGCGCATCCTGTACCTGGAAGACGTGCATGTGAGCTTCGACGGCTTCAAGGCCATCAACGGCCTGAGCCTGGATATCGCGCCCGGTGAGCTGCGCTGCATCATCGGCCCCAACGGCGCCGGCAAGACCACGATGATGGACATCATCACCGGCAAGACCCGGCCCGACAAAGGCACGGTGTACTTCGGCAGCACCATCGACCTGCTGCGCCACCGCGAAGCCGAGATCGCCGCGCTGGGCATCGGCCGCAAGTTCCAGAAGCCCACGGTGTTCGAGCAGCTCAGCGTGTTCGAGAACCTGGAGCTGGCCCTGGCCACCGACAAGCGCGTGCGCCACAGCATGGTGTTCACACTCAGCGGCGAGGAGAAAGACCGCCTGGCCGAGGTGCTGCAGACGATCCACCTGCTGGACAGCGCCGCCCGGCAGGCGGGCCTGCTGAGCCACGGCCAGAAGCAGTGGCTGGAGATCGGCATGCTGCTGATGCAGGACCCGAAGCTGCTGCTGCTGGACGAGCCGGTGGCGGGCATGACCGACGAGGAAACGGTGCGCACCGCCGAGCTGTTCCTGACGCTCAAGGGCAAGCACTCGCTGATGGTGGTGGAGCACGACATGAGCTTTATTCGCGCCATTTCGGAGAAGGTCACGGTGCTGTGTGACGGCGCTGTGCTGGCCGAAGGAACGCTGGACGAGGTGCAGGCGGATGAGCGCGTCATCGAGGTGTACCTTGGCCGCTGAAACCGACCGCCCCGTATGGCTCCCGCGCCCCTCTGGGGAGGGGCGGGGTGAGGGGCGACGCCCACCAGGCCATCGGTGCGAAAGCAGCCGAGCGCGCGCCCGCCTTTAGCCGCTGCAGGACCAAGCCCAGTCCATTAGCCGGAGATAACCATGAGCCTGTTAGAAGTCAAAGACGTCAACCAGTACTACGGCGGCAGCCACATCCTGCGCAACGTCAACCTCCGCGCCGAACTCGGCCAGGTCACCGTGGTGCTCGGCCGCAACGGCGTGGGCAAGACCACGCTGCTCAAATCGCTCATGGGCCTGGTGCCCATCAAGAGCGGCAGCATCACCTTCGACGGAAAGGCCATCGACAAGGCCACGCCGTATGAGCGCGCGCGCCTGGGCATGGGCTTCGTGCCGCAGGGGCGCGAAATTTTCGGTCGGCTCACCGTGCAGGAAAACCTGGAGATGGGGCTGGCCTACAAGAAGGGCGGCACGCCCGTACCGGCCGAGCTGTTCGAGCTGTTTCCGGTGCTCAAGCAAATGCTGGGCCGGCGCGGAGGCGACCTCTCGGGCGGGCAGCAGCAGCAACTGGCGATTGCGCGCGCGCTGGCGGCCGGGCCGAAGCTGCTGATCCTGGACGAGCCCACCGAGGGCATCCAGCCCAACATCATCAAGGACATCGGCCGCGTCATCCGCATGCTGGCCGACCGCGGCAACATGGCCATCGTGCTGGTGGAGCAGTACTACGACTTCGCCGAGGCCCTGGCCGATCAGTACGTGGTGATGGAGCGCGGCGAAGTGATCGCCAGCGGGCCGGGCAGCGAGATGCAGGCCAGGGGCGTGCGCCAGCTGGTGGCGATCTGAACCGCAGAGGCGCTTCAGTCCGTCCGGACCCGCGCCAGCAAGCCCTGGGTGCACGGTGGGCGGTAGCCGGCGGGAAGCGCCAGACCGGTGGCTGACACGCCGCTGTTCACCTGCTCGCCCAGGCCCACATGCACCTCGTTGCTGCGGTAGCGCACGCGCAGCGCCTGCACCTCGTGGTCCAGCTCGGCGTGGCCTTCGATGCGCTCGCCGTAGCGCTGCAGCACCTGGTGCGCCGATTCGATGAGTTTGCCGTTCAGTGTGGTGTGGGCGTGTTCCAGCAGGCTCAGCACGGTACCCCGCGGGTCGCCCCTGAGGCTCAGGACCATGGCCTGTTCGCTCAGCTTGAGCACCTGGCCGTGGGCGGTTCGGATGCGATCGGCAAAATCCGGCCGCTCGGCTGCCGCGAAGGCCAGCAACTCGGTCAGCGCCCGGCTGGTGCAGAACCGCAAGCCCATGCTGTCCACCGCGGCGTCCACCTCGTAGAGCTGGATCGACCGGTTGGCCAGCTGCGCGAGGAGGGCGAGCAGGTTGCACGCCGCTTCGAAGTCGAATGCGGGTTCCCGAATGGTCTTGGCCAGGCGGCGCACGCCGTCCAGCGCGCGGGCAATCTGGTGTTCGCGCAGCAGTTGCAGGGTCAGCACCACGTCCAGTAGGCGCTGCAGGCGCACGCTCTCGGGTTCGCGCCCGAGCAGCCGGGTCAGTTGTTCTTCGCAGCGCAGCAGCCCGCGCCCGTCGTCGTTCTCCAGCCGGGCAAAGGCCAGCAGCACCAGCGCCTGCGGGTCGAACAGCTTGGATTCGAGCCCGATGCGGGTCGCGCGGTCCAGCAGCTCCACGCCCGCCGCCCGGTCGCCAGCGTAGAAGGCCATGATGCCGTGTTTGAGCAGGCGCTTCACCGACGACGGGGTGAGCTTGGTCGCCATCTGGTAGGTGGCCAGCGCATTCTCGAAGTGGCCCTGCTCGAATTGCGCCCGGCCCATCAGGTCGTAGGCGTCGGCATACGTGGGGTCGGCCTGGATCAGCAGCTCCAGCGTGGTCGCCGCGCGCAGCGGATAACCAGCGTCCAGCTGTGTGCGTGCCACGCCCAGTCGTGCCCAGGGCAGGGTCTTGGCTTCCACCACCGCCGTGTAGAGTTGTTGCGCCTCGGCAATCCGCCCCGCGCGCAGCAGCAGCTCGGCGCCGATGCGGGCCGCGTACAGCCAGTAGCGCCCACGCGATTCGAAGCGGTCCTGGCAGAGTTGCGTGGCGCGCTCAAAGTCCTGCGCGTCGATGGCGGTGAAGATGTCTTGCAGCGTGGACTTGCGCAGCCGGGCCAGGAAGATGCGCTCGGCCAGGGCCGAGGCCTTGAAGGGCCTGATCAGGTAGGCGTCCAGCGCAGACTCGGCTGCTTCGGCCACCATGCTGTACGAGGCCTCGGACGACATGATGATGAACACCGTGTAGAACGGCAGCAGCTGGTTGCGCCGCAGGTCGTCCAGCAGGTCCTGGCCGGAGATGCGTTCGCGCTCGAAGTAGTGTTCGCACACGACCACGTCGAAGCTGCCGATTTCCAGCTTGCGGCGCGCGTCGACCAGTCGGGGGCATTGCGTCACGTTGCCCATGCCGAACTGCCGCAGCTGGGCCACCAGCGTGGAGCGCGACTGCGGATTGCCGTCGATCACGAGCGCCCGCGCTTCGGACAGATCCGTCGAGGTGTCGCCGAAGGCCGGACGGCTGGGTTCAAAGGCGGTCATGTTCGTTGATTGTGGGACCAGGTGCCGCCGCTGATCGCCCAAAAAAGACCGGCAATCCAGCGCTTCTCGGCAGCGCTTCTCGGTCTTGCCCGCGCCAGCCGTCAGACGCGCCAGATGCGCGGCGGGGTGTTCGCCAGTCCCCAGGCAGCCGGACGCAACGCGGTCCAGGTGCGCTGGAACAAGGCCATCAGTGGCTCCACCACCGGCGCCACCGCGCGCAGCACCAGCACCTGTGGATGCGAGCAGGTGGCGCCCGCCTGCACACCCGCGCCCGCCTGATCGGTCACGGCGCGCACCACCTCCAGCAGGTGTTCGCGCCGCTCGCGTGTGAACGCGGTGCCGCTGGCCAACCAGAGGCTGCCCAGGCAGCGCTGGCCGCCCAGGCCCAGCGGCGACGCCAGCAGCCGGGTGTCGGCTGCGTCGATGCGCGCCTGCTCCAGCCACAGCCCGGACAGTTCGATGCGCTGCTGGAAATGACCGTGGTCGAACGGCTGGCCGGAGGCGGGCAGACCCAGCGCCGTCACGTCCCAGCCCAGCAGCTCGGCACCCGGTGCCAGCTCGGCGCTCAGCCGGTTGTGGGCGCGACAGCCCGGATGGGCAATGGCTTCCAGCGGCAGCCATTCCAGGCGGGCGCCCGTGTCCAGCGTGAGGTGCACCTGCTGCACCGCATCGGCCTCGTCGGCCGCGTAGAAGCGGGTGGCGCCGGGTGTGCTCACCAGCGCGTGGGCACCGCTGCCCACCCGCACCCGGACGTCCAGCTGGTCGCCACCCACCAGTCCGCCGGGGGGGTGGACGATCACGTTGTGGCAGACGGCCCCGCCCTCCGGGTACAGGCTTTTGAGAATGCGCAGCGGGCCGTCGTGCCGGTGCTGCAGCCAGGTGCGATCGGCCTCGCGGCGGTAGTCGAGGTGGAGTTGGGCGTGCCAGGGCATGGGCGGGGCGATGGTTGGGGAGCCTGTAGAAGGGCGGGCGCGTCAGCGCCGAGCCCAGAACCCGCGGTGGGGCGCCAGTAGCTCGTCGTCGAGCTCGGCCACCGGGCCGATGACATCGATGGGTTTCTGACCGCGCGCCAGCACGTCGCGGCACGGCAGTGAGAGCGTGGGGTTTTCCGGGTGGCTACCGGTGAGTGCCAGCAGCGCTTCCTCGCTCGCCCCGTACACGATGCGCCCGATGTTCGCCCAGTACACCGTGCCGGTGCACATCGCGCAGGGCTCGAACGTCGTCACCAGCGTGCAGCGCCCCAGGTACTCGCCCGGCCAGTTGTCGGCCGCCTGCCGCGCCAGCGTCGACTCCGCGTGGTTCACCGTGTCGATGTTCCCCTGCTCGGCCAGCACCGTCTCCCCGTCTGGTGCCACCAGCAGGGCCCCGAACGGGTGGCGGCCCATGCTGGCGGCGCGCAGCGCGACCGCATTGGCCCGGCGCAGATGACGCAGAACTTGATCTTGATTCATGAGGCAAACAGGCCCGGTACGCGCGAAGGGAAGCTGTCCAGAGGCACCGCGGAACCGGCTTGGCCGGGCCGCAGGTGCCGTCCCCCTTCAGGGGGAGGCGCCGTGAGGCGCGCAGGGGGTCAGTCCTGACTCCTGCGGTGCGCCCAGCCGGTGGTGTGCTTTTCCAAGAAGCTGAACAGCTCGTACATGGCCATGGCCATGATGCCCACCACCAGCAGGCCGCTGAAGGCCAGGCCCATCTGCATGGACGAGCCGGCCGAGATCAGCAGGTAGCCGATGCCTTCGTTGGCGGCGGTCATTTCCGACACCGTGGTGCCCACGAAGGCCAGCGTGATCGCCACCTTCAGCGAGCCGAAGAAGTAGGGCATGGAGCGCGGCAGGCCCACCTTGGTCAGCACGTCCCAGCGCTTGGCGCCCAGCACCCGCAGCACGTCTTCCAGCTCGGGCTCCAGCGTGGCCAGCCCGGTGGCGATGTTCACCATGATGGGGAAGAAGCTGATGAGGAAGGCCGTCAGGATGGCCGGACCCGCGCCGATGCCGAACCACACCACCAGGATCGGCACAAAGGCCGCCTTGGGCAGGGCGTTGAAGGCCGTCATGAGCGGGTAAACCGCGGCATAGGCCAGCCGGGACGAGCCGATCAGGAAGCCCAGCAAAACCCCCACCACGATGGCGATGCCGAAGCCCGCCATCGTCACCCAGTAGGTGCGCCAGGCGTGGCCCAGGATGGTCACCTTGTGCTCCATCGTCTGTTCCCAGATGCGCGAGGGGCTGGGGAAGATGAATTCGGACACGCCGAAGCCGCTGGTGATGACTTCCCAGACCACGATGATCGCGATCAGCAGCAAAAGGGGCGACCAGCGCTCCACTTGTTTCTTGTTCATGGTTTGAACTCCAGTGCAAAACTAAACACGCAGCGGGGCAGCTGCCCGGCTCAGAATGCCGCAGAACCGGCTTTGCCGGGCTGCAGGCATTGCCCCCTGGGGGGTGACGGCCGTCAGGCCGGCGCGGGGGGTTACGGATTAATCGCCGCGCCGGTCTTGCGCATGGCGCCGATGTGGCCGCGCAGCTCGTGCACGATGTCGGTGAAGTGCGGCGTGTAGGTCACCTCCAGGTCGCGCGTGCGCGGGATGTCGATCTCGCGCTTGACCACAAAGCGACCCGGGCTGCGACTCATGCAATACACCGTGTCGGCCAGGAACACGCTCTCGCGCAGGTCGTGCGTCACCAGGATGACGTTGAATTTCTGCGCTTCCCATAGGTCGCGCAGCGTGCACCACAGCTCCTCGCGGGTGAAGGCATCGAGCGCGCCGAAGGGCTCGTCGAGCAGCAGCATCTTGGGTTCGTGGATCAGCGCGCGGCAGATGCTGGCGCGCTGCTGCATGCCGCCCGAGAGCTCCCAGGGAAACTTCTTCTCCATGCCGCCCAGGCCCACACTGGCGAGCAGCTTGCTGGCACGCTCCTCGAATTCCTTGCGGCGGTCCTTGAACTGGCTGCGAAAGGGCTCGACGATTTCCAGTGGCAGCAGCACGTTGTCCAGCGTGGTGCGCCAGGGCAGCAGCGACGGGGCCTGGAACGCCATGCCCGAAATCTTCAACGGGCCGGTGACGGGTTGGCCGTCGATGGTGATCTTGCCCATGCTGGGCATCTTCAGCCCGGTGGTGAGCTTCATGAAGGTGGACTTGCCACAGCCCGACGGACCGACGATGGCGATGAACTCGCCCTGGCGCACCTTCAGGTTGATGTCTTCCACCGCGAAGAGATTCTTCGCCAGCAGGTCGTCGTTGTAGGCCAGCCAGACCTGGTCGAACTCGACGAAGGGTCTGTCGCTGGCAGGGGGTGCGGAGGGTGCAGCCATGGTGAAGCGGGGTACCGAGAAGGGAGGGTTCTGAAAAAAGGCCAGTCACCGTGCGGGGACTGGCCTTCGCAGGGGGCAGGGTCGGTGCTTACTTCCTGGCCGGCGGCAGCACGTTCAGGTCGGCCGCGCTGGGCAGCATGGAGCCGTCCCACATCGCGTTGGGGTTCACGCGGGTCTTGGTGCCGTAGGCGTCCGACACCTGGGAGGCCATCAACGCCAGGCGCCCGGGGTTGACCTGGCCAAAACCTTCGCGGCGGGCATCGGGGCTGGCCACCACGGAGTCGATGGCCAGCTGCAGGCGGCGCGTTTCCAGGGCGACGTTGATGATGCCGTCGCGCTCTTTCACCGTGCCGATGGTGCCGGCCGGGTTGGCCATCACCTCTTTGGCGCCCTTGGCAAAGGCGGTCAGGAAGGCCTTGATGGCGGCCGGGTTCTCCTTGATCAGCTTGGGGCTGGCGATGATGGCGTTGCCGTACAGCTTCACGCCGTGCTCGGCGTAGGGCAGGATCACCACGTCTTCGGCCTTGACGCCGCGTGCTTCCAGGTTCAGCAGCGAGGTGAACGAAAAGCCGGTGATGGCATCGATGTCGCCGCGCACCAGCATGGTTTCGCGCAACGGTGGGTCCATCGATGTCCAGGCCACGTTGCTCACGTTGTTGGCCTTCTGGAAAATCGGGAAACCCTTGCGGCCGGCGTCGAACACCGGTGCGCCGAGCTTCTTGCCGCTGAGGTCGGCCGGCTTGGTGATGCCCGACTTTTTCAGCGCCAGCACGGCGGCGGGCGTGTTGTTGTAGACCATCATCACGGCCACCGGCTTGTTGGGCGCGTCCGGGTTGTTGGCGTGGAATTCCATCAGGGCCGCCATGTCGGCAAAGCCCAGGTCGTAGGTGCCCGAGGCCACGCGCGTCACCGTGCCGCCCGAGCCGTTGCCCGAATCGATGGTCACGTCCAGGCCAGCGGCCTTGAAGTAGCCCTTGGCAGCCGGTTGCAGGAACAGCGCAGCCGGGCCTTCGAAGCGCCAGTCGAGCTGGAACTTGAGCGCCGTCTGGGCATGGGCGCCGCCCAACGCGGCGGCGGCAGCCAGGGCTGCGATGGTCTTCAGTAAATGGCGCTTGTTCATGGGGTCTCCAAAGGATCGGGGTGGCACGCGGCAGACCAGGCAGATGCTGGCCTGCAAAAGTTCAGCAAAAACGATGCCAGCGCTGTCAGCGCCCGGCACACGCTTCCGCTTTCGTCGGCATACAGAAGATGTATACAGATTCTCGTCCGCACGGGTTGTCACCGTCATGCTCGCTAACCCTGAAATGGTGCATGGCCCGGTGCGGGTGCACCATTTTGGCTTGTCGTGCGCCCTGATGAGGCGAATTGGCCCAGCAGATCTCCAGGGCGACCCACCAGCAGATGGGCGGCGCCTGCCGGAAGGGCGGTCGCTCAGGACGCCAGCACTTGGCTCGGCCATCTGCGCCGGCCATCGCGCGACGCTGCGCGCCCATCGCGTGGCGCTCCAGCGCGGCCCCGAGCGACCGACAAGCAGGGGAGCCTGGATGCATTCCACCCCACACCATGACCTGCTCCGCCACACCGCCATGGCCTGCGTGCCAACCGATCCCCCGGGCCCGACGCCTGGGTCTGCGCCCATGACGGACGTCACCCCCCGCCAACCGCCCAGTGGTGCCTTCAGTGCAGCCGATCTGTCGGACCGCTTCGCCTGGGAGCGCCGGGATTGCGCGGTGGTCTCGCTCAGCGCGGCCTGCGCCATTCCGTACGACAAGGCACACGCGCTGCTGAAGCAACATGGCCGCGAGGATCTGAAAGCCACCTACGGCAAGACCATCAGCGAGGCCCTGGGCCTTCGCTACCAGTCGATGTCGCGGGGCGTGTGCCGTCCCACGGCGGCACGGTTCATCCGTGAGAACCCCCAGGGGCGCTTCATCGTGTTCGTGACCGGTCACTTCTTCGCGCTGGTGGACGGGGTGCATGTGGACGCACACGCGTCGCTGTACCGCCCGCGGGCGCGGCTCTGGGGCTACTGGCAGATTCCGTCGGTGCCTGCCCCCTGAGCACGGGCAGGTACCGGAATCCACCGCTCAGGCGATCTGGCTCGCTGCTGCCAGCGCCGTCATGTTCAGCACCCGGCGCACCGTGGCGGCCGGCGTGAGGATGTAGGCCGTGGCCGCCGCGCCCATCAGCACCGGGCCCACCGTCACACCACCGCTGGTGGTGGTCTTGAGCACGTTGTAGAGGATGTTGGCCGCGTCCAGGTTGGGGCAGATCAGCAGGTTGGCCGCGCCGGTGAGCGTGGTGTCGGCCAGGTAGGCGGTGCGGATCTCTTCCTGCAGCGCGGCGTCGCCGTGCAGTTCGCCGTCGCACTCGATCTCGGGGTGCTGGGCCGTGAAGATGTCGCGCGCCAGGCGCATCTTCTTCGCCGAGGCGCGCTTGCTGGAGCCGAAGCTGGAGTGCGAGAGGAAGGCCACCTTGGGCGGCAGGCCGAAGCGCTGCACCTGCTGCGCCGCCATCCAGGCGATCTCGGCCAGCTGCTCGGCGTCCGGGTCTTCGTTCACGTAGGTGTCGGCAATGAAGAGCGGGCCGTTGTTGGTCATGAGCGCGTTCACCGCGGCGTAGTTGCGCACGCCGGCCTGCTTGCCCAGGATGCTGTCGATGCGCTCCAGGTGCGTCATGTAGCTGCCCACCAGCCCGCAGATGAGCGCGTCGGCTTCGCCCAGCGAGACCATGAGCGAGCCGATGATGGTGTTGGAGCGGCGCACCGCGGCTTTGGCCACCTCGGGCGTGGCGCCATTGCGGCCCATGAGCTGGTGGTAGTGCTCCCAGTACTGGCGGAAGCGCGGGTCGTCCTCGGGGTTGACGTTCTCCACGTCCACGCCCAGGCGCAGGCGCAGGCCGGCTTTTTCGATGCGCGCGGCAATCACCGAGGGGCGACCGATGAGGATCGGGCGTGCCACCTTCTCGTCGATGGCCATCTGGGCAGCACGCAGCGCGCGCTCGTCCTCACCGTCGGCATAGGCCACGCGCTTGCGGTTGTCGGGCACGGCCTTGGCGGCGTTGAACACCGGCTGCATCAGGATGCCGGTCTGGTACACGAAGCGCGAGAGCGTCTGCTTGTACGCGTCCATGTCGGTGATGGGCCGCGTGGCCACGCCCGAGTCGGCGGCGGCCTGCGCCACGGCCGGCGCGATCTTCAGGATCAGGCGCGAATCAAACGGCTTGGGAATCAGGTAATCCGGACCGAACACGAGATCCTGGCCGGCGTAGGCGCTGGCCACCTCGTCGCTGGTTTCGCTCTTGGCCAGGTCGGCGATCTGGCGCACGCAGGCCAGCTTCATCTCTTCGGTGATCTTGGTGGCGCCGCAGTCCAGCGCACCGCGGAAGATGTACGGGAAGCACAGGACGTTGTTGACCTGGTTCGGGTAGTCGCTGCGGCCGGTGGCGATGATGCAGTCCGGGCGGATGGCCTTGGCCAGTTCGGGGCGGATCTCGGGCTCGGGGTTGGCCAGCGCCAGGATGATGGGGCGCGGCGCCATGGTCTTCACCATCTCGGCCGTCATCACGCCGGGGGCCGAGCAGCCCAGGAACACGTCGGCACCATCGACCGCATCGGCCAGCGTTCGCTTGTCCGTCTGCTGGGCGTAGCGTGCCTTGGACTCATCAAAGCCGCCCGGGCGGCCTTCGTAGATGACGCCCTTGGAGTCGCACACGAAGATGTTGGACGGCTTCACGCCCAGGCCCACCATCACGTCCAGGCAGGCAATCGCGGCTGCGCCCGCGCCCGACACGGCCAGTTTCACCTCGCCAATGTCCTTGCCCACCAGCTCCAGGCCGTTGAGCAGGGCGGCGGCGGAAATGATGGCCGTGCCGTGCTGGTCGTCGTGGAACACCGGGATGCCCATGCGCTCGCGCAGCTTCTTCTCGATGTAGAAGCACTCGGGCGCCTTGATGTCTTCCAGGTTGATGCCGCCCAGCGT
>JAGXRS010000120.1 GCA_018335615.1 Hydrogenophaga sp.
GGGCGGGCGGCGCACCGCGGTCGCGGTCGAGGAACGGGGGGAACGCAACCCCGCCTGGGCCTGCGGGGTGGCGGCCGACGGCCTGGCGGTGCTCGTGGCCTTTGCCCGGGTCTTTGCTGCCGGCCTGGCCTTGGCCTTGACCGCCGGCTTGGCCTTGGCGGTGGCCGCCGATGCCGCCTTGGCGGCTTTCGCGTTCGCCTGAAGGGCCTGGCGGGTGGCATCGGTGGCCGCGCGCACGGTGGAGCGCGTGAGGGCGGCCACCCCCCGGTTGAAGGCCGCCATCCACGGCGCGGCGGCGCGGCGGCGCCTCACGGGAACCACCTGCGTGGGGTGCACGGCGGGGCTGCACGTCGTCGCAACGGCCGGGCTGCGCTCATGCAGGCGCGGCGCCGTCGTCGCTGCGCAGGAAGGCGAGCAGGTCTCTGGTGAGGCGCTTCTTGTGGGTGACGAACACACCGTGCGGCGCACCTTCGTAGGGAATCAGGCGCGCGGTGGGAATGGCGGCGGCGGCCAAGCGGCTGGAGCCGCTCATGGGCACGGTCTTGTCGTCGGTGCCGTGGATGAACAGGGTGGGCTGCGTGAAGGCCGCCAGATCGGGCCGGAAGTCGGTGCTGGAGAAGGCGCGCATGCACGCCACGGTGGCCCGCAGGCTGGCCTGCATGGCCATGCCGTGCGCCCAGCGCAACACCTCGTCGCTCACGCGGTTGTCCAGCAGGCCCGCACCAAAGAAGTCGCGAAAAAAACCGGTGAAGAACTTGGCGCGGTCGTCTTGCAGCGCGCGCGCCGTGCGGTCGAAGGACGAGGCCTCGGCACCCATCGGGTTGTCCTCGGTCTTGGTGCGAAACGGCAGCACCGATGACACCAGCGCCACCCGGGCCACCGAGGCGCCCTGGTGGCGCGAGAGGTAGCGCGCCACCTCGCCCCCGCCCATGGAAAAGCCCACCAGCGTGGCGTCCTGCAGGTCGAGCTGTTCCATGACGCAGGCCAGGTCATCGGCGAGCGTGTCGTAGTCGTAGCCGTTCCAGGGCTGGGATGAGCGGCCGAAGCCCCGCCGGTCGTACGCAATCACGCGGTGGCCGGCTTCGGCCAGCGCCATCGCCTGGTCGTCCCAGCTGTCGGCGTTCAGGGGCCAGCCGTGGATGAGCACCACGGGCGGGCCATCGCCCCAGTCTTTGACATACAGCTCGGTCTGATCGGCGGTGGTGATGCGGGGCATGGGCATTCCTGCGGAGGTCGGGCAACCTGCCACTGTGCCGGTGCCGCCCGCCACCGTCTGTCCGATACCGCACGCAGGCCACGCGGGCATCCGTGGGGCGATCACGCTAGGGTTTGCCCCCATGGCATGCATCAAAACATGAACTATATTGCACACCAGTCATGCCAACATCCCGCACACTCCACATCCTCGTCGGCACGGTGACCAACACCGCCGAGTACGTTGCCCAGGCCATAGAACTCGACTGCGCCGATCTTGTCGACCACATCGAGGTCCGGTTGATGGACGATCTGGGCCCCTCGGTTTTTTCGGCGGGTGCACTATATATCATCTGCACCTCCACTTTTGGCGAGGGTGACGTGCCCGACAACGCCCGCGCGCTCTACGACGCGCTGGACCGGCCGGGCCTGCGGCTGGACGGTGTGCGCTACGGCGTGATCGCCCTGGGTGACAGCGTCTACCCGCAGACCTTCTGCAACGGCGGACGACGATTCGACGAACGGCTGGCGTCCCTGGGCGCACAGCGCGTGGGCGAGCGGCTCTGCCTGGACGCGTCCACCGAACGGGAACCCGAAGCCCGCGGCGCCGCCTGGTGCCGCACCTGGCTGGCCGAGGCACTGGCCTGATGGTGGCCACCCGCGCGCAAGCCGCTCGACTACCCCGCTGTGGCGACACCAGATGCTTTAGGCCTGAAGTAGGGTATGTCACTATCCCCACGCCGGACAGCCCCGCCTACATTGACACGCGACCCATTCAACCCACCCCAGGAGACGCCCCATGACCACCCGCCGACTTGTCCTGACCCGCAGCGCTGCCGTGATCGG
Source organism: Hydrogenophaga sp. (assembly GCA_018335615.1). GTDB lineage: Bacteria > Pseudomonadota > Gammaproteobacteria > Burkholderiales > Burkholderiaceae_C > Hydrogenophaga. The sequence goes on from JAGXRS010000120.1 coordinate 2,041, forward strand.
CGCCGCATCCACCGGCCTGCTCTTGCCCCAGATCGTCCGCGCCCAGTCCGACAAGGTGCGGGTCGGCTTCATGCTGCCCTACACGGGCACCTTCGCCCAGCTCGGCGTGGCGATTGAAAACGGCTTTCGCATGGCCTTGAACGAACAGGGCGGCAAGCTCGGCGGCCGCGAGGTGGAGTTCTTCAAGGTGGACGACGAGTCCAACCCGGCCAAGGGCATCGAGAACGCCACCCGGCTGGTGCAGCGCGACCGCGTCGATGTGCTCGTGGGCACGGTGCACTCGGGCGTGCAGATGGGCATCCACAAGGTGGCGCGCGACACCGGCGTGCTCAACCTGATTCCCAACGCGGGCGTGCACATCGCCACCCGCGCCCAGTGCGCGCCCAACGTGTTCCGTACCTCGTTCACCAACTCGCAGCCCACGCTGGCGCTGGGCAAGGCGATGGTGGAGCGCGGCCACAAGAAGGCGGTGTGGATCACCTGGAACTACGCCGCGGGCGACGAGGCCTTTGAAGGCTTCGAGAAAAGCTACACCGAAGCCGGTGGCACCATCGTCAAGAAGCTGGGCCTGCCGTTCCCGAACGTGGAGTTCCAGGCCCTGCTGACCGAGATCGCCGCGCTCAGGCCCGACGCCGTGGCCTGCTTCTTCGCCGGTGGCGGCGCGGCCAAGTTCCTGCGCGACTACGCCGCCGCCGGCCTGAACCGCAACATCCAGCTCTACGGCTCGGGTTTCCTGACCGAAGGCGTGCTGGAGGCCGCCGGCCCGGCTGCCGATGGCGTGCTGACCACCATGCACTACAGCGACTCGCTGGACACGCCGCGCAACAAGCAGTTCCGCCTGGAATACGCCAAGGCCTTCAAGATGCAGCCCGACGTGTACGCCGTGCAGGGCTACGACACCGGTCTGCTGCTGGTCAAAGGGGCCAATGCGGTGCGCGGCGACATGGCCAACAAACAGGCCCTGTACGCGGCCATGCGCGGCGCCACCATCGACAGCCCGCGCGGCAAGTGGACCATGAGCCCGGCGCACAACCCGATCCAGGACATGTACCTGCGCCAGGTGACCAACAAGGAAAACAAGGTCATCGGCATCGCCCAGAAGGCCGTGGCCGACCCGGCCACCGGCTGCCGCATGGCCTGACCGCGCGCCCTCGCCTCCCGTGCTCTCAACAGCCGGGTGCCCCTGTGGCGCCCGGTTGAAGCCCCTCTTTTGCCCTCGCCCCCATGGATGTCGCCAATTTCCTGATCCAGCTGCTCAACAGCCTGCAATACGGGCTGCTGCTCTTCATGCTGGCCGCCGGCCTGACGCTGATCTTCGGCATCATGGGCGTGGTCAACCTCGCGCACGGCAGCTTCTACATGCTGGGCGCCTACATGGCCTGGTTCCTCACCGCGCAGCTGGACAGCCTGGTGCTGGCCATCGTGCTGGGCACGGTGCTGGCGGTGGCGCTGGGCTGGGTGCTGGAATGGGCGCTGTTCCGCCACTTCTACCACCGCGACCACCTTGACCAGGTGCTGCTCACCTTCGGCCTGATCTACATCTTCGAAGAAGTGCGCTCCATCCTGTGGGGCGACGACGTGCACGCCGTGCAGGTACCCGAAATGGTGAACTGGTCGATTCCGCTCACCGAAAACCTCTCGTATCCGGTGTACCGCCTGGTGATCTCGGCGGTGTGCATCGCGCTGGCGCTGGGCCTGTACGGGCTCATTTCGAAAACCCGCCTGGGCATGAAGATCCGCGCCGGTGCCTTCAACCGCGAAATGACCGAATCGCTGGGCATCAACATCCGCCTGATCCACGGCGTGGTGTTCGCGCTGGGCGTGGCACTGGCCGCCATCGCCGGCATGATCGCCTCGCCCATCGCCAGCGTGTACCCCGGCATGGGCAGCTCGGTGCTGATCATGTGCTTTGTGGTGGTCGTCATCGGCGGCATTGGCTCGGTGCGCGGCGCCTTCGTCGCAGCGCTGCTGGTGGGTCTGGTGGACACCTTCGGCAAGGTGCTGCTGCCGCAGATCGCCGGCATGGCGGTCTACATGCTCATGGCCGTGGTGCTGCTCTACCGGCCCGAAGGGCTGTTCAAGCAATGACGTCCCTTGCCACCCTGCCCCGCCACCCCTTGATGAAGAGCCCCACACCATGAGCGCGCCCAAGGCCCAACTCGAAAAACTGCCGCGCAGCATGCAGTTCATGCTGCTGCTGGGCGCACTGGCACTCGCCGCCTTCCCCTTCATCCCGCTCACCGGCGGCGACTTCTATCTGCAGATGCTCTCGCAGATGATGATCCTGGCCATCTTCGCCATGAGCCTGGACCTGCTGCAAGGCGTCACCGGCATGGTGTCGCTGGGCCACGCGGCCTACTTCGGGCTGGCCGGCTATGCGCTGGCCTTTCTCACCCCGGCCGACATGCCCATCAGCCTCTGGTGGGCGCTTCCCGTGTCCGCATTGGGCGCCGGGCTGGCCGCGCTGGTGATCGGCTTTTTCGTGGTGCGCACGCACGGCATCTACTTCATCATGGTCACCATGGCCTTTGCGCAGATGGTGTTCTTCCTGTTCTTCGACAACAAGGCGCTGGGCGGCTCCGACGGCGTGTACGTGAACTTCAAGCCCGACGCCACGCTGTTCGGCTGGGCCGGCATCGACCTGGAAAACAAGACCACCTTCTATTACCTGACGCTGTTGCTGCTGGTGGGTGTGTATGCCTTCCTGCGCCGCCTGCTGTTCTCGCCCTTCGGCCGGGTGCTGGCCGGCATCCGCGTGAACGAGCACCGCATGCGCGCGGTGGGCTACGGCACCTTCGGCTACAAGCTGGCGGCTTTCACGCTGGCGGGCACGCTGGCCGGCGTGGCGGGTTTCCTGTGGGCGGCGCAGACCGGCTACGTGAACCCGGAACTGATGGGTTTTCACATGAGCGCGCACGCCATCATGATGATCATCCTCGGCGGCATGGGCAACTTTGCGGGCGCCATCGTCGGCGCGTTTGCCTTCGAGTACGTGATGCACTTCTTCAAGGACCTGCCCTACGTGGGCGACTTCCACCTGGGCAAGCACTGGCAGCTGTGGATGGGCCTGTTCATCGTGGCGGTGGTGCTGGTGGCGCCGCGCGGCCTGCTCGGGCTGGGCGAGCGCTTGCTGGCGCGCAAGGGAGACGTGAAATGAGCACCGCCCGACCGTTTCCATGGGACGCAACCCCGCCGTGCACCGCCAGGAGGGTTGCCCGATGAGCGCCGCCGTTCTGTCTGCCCAGCAGCTCACGAAACGCTTCGGCGGCCTGGCGGCCGTGAACGAGGTGTCGGTGGACCTGTTCCGCGACCGCATCCACGCCGTGATCGGCCCCAACGGCGCGGGCAAGTCCACGCTGACCAACCTGCTCTCGGGCGACCTGCCACCCACCTCGGGCCGCATCACCATCGGCGGGGTGGAGACCGCCGGGCGCCCGGCCGAGATGGTGTCGCGCCTGGGCCTGGGCCGCAGCTACCAGAAGACCAACATCTTCCTGCCCTTCAGCGTGTGGGACAACGTGCGCCTGGCGGCGCAATCGCGCGAGCGTCACCAGCCCTTCAACCCGCTGCACTGGTTCACCCGGGCCAGCGGCCTGGCCGCGGCCAATGCGCGCTGCGAACGCGCCATCGAACTCGCCGGCCTGCAGCACCGTGCCCACACGATCGCCGGCACCATCAGCCACGGCGAGCAACGCCAGCTGGAAATCGCCATGACGCTGGCGACCGAGCCCACCGTGCTGCTGCTGGACGAACCGCTGGCCGGCATGGGCCAGGCCGAGGCCGAGACCATGGTGGCGCTGCTGCAGAAACTGAAGAAAGACCACGCGATGATGCTGGTGGAACACGACATGGACGCGGTGTTTGCGCTGGCCGATCAGCTCACCGTGATGGTCAACGGCCAGGTGATCGCCAGCGGCACGCCGGCCGAAGTGCGCGCCGATGAGGGTGTGCAGGCAGCCTACCTGGGCGAGGAACACTGAACATGCCGACACCGCTGATCCAGGCCCAGGGCCTGCACACCCACTACGGTGCCAGCCACATCCTGCGCGGCATCGACTTCACCGTCGGCCAGGGCCAGACGATTGGCCTCATGGGCCGCAACGGTATGGGCAAGAGCACGCTGCTGAAATCGCTGATGGGCATCGTCAAGCCCAGCGGCGGCAGCGTGCACATCAAGGGCCGCGCCATGACGGGGGCGTCCACCTTCGAGGTGGCGCGCCAGGGCATCGCGTATGTGCCCGAGGGCCGCGGCATCTTCGGCAACCTGAGCGTGAAGGAAAACCTGGTGATGGCGGCCGGCCCGGGCACCAGGGGCCAGCGCGACTGGACCTACGACCGCGTGCTCGACACCTTTCCCCGACTGGCCGAACGCCTGAACCACGGCGGGCAGCAGCTCAGCGGCGGCGAGCAGCAGATGCTGACCATCGGCCGCGCGCTGATGACCAACCCGGACGTGCTGATCCTGGACGAAGCCACCGAGGGCCTGGCGCCCTTGATCGCGCGCGAGATCTGGCGCATCTGCGGCCTGATCCGCGAGAGCGGCATCAGCAGCGTGATCGTGGACAAGAACTGGAAACACGTCACGCAGATCACCGACCGCAACGTGATTCTGGTCAAGGGCGAGGTGGTGTTCGAGGGCAGCTCGGACGAACTGCTGTCAAAACCCGAGCTGCTGGAACAGTACCTCGGCGTTTGAGCCACCCCCAAGCACCCTCAAGAAGATGAGAAACATGCGCCGCGCCCTTCCCCTGCTGCTCCTGGCCGCCAGTGCCGCCGTCTCCCTGTCGGCGCGGGCCGCCGATGTGCTGTTTGCGCAAGTGGCTTCTCACACCAATCCCGCCTCGGCGGCCAACGCCAAAGGCATGAGCACGGGCATCCGCGTGTATTTCGAGAAGGTCAACGCGGGCGGTGGCGTGAACGGCCACCAGCTCAAGCTCACCACCCTGGACGACGACCTGCAGGGACCCAAAATGCTGGCGTTGACGCAAGAGGTGATCGACGCCAGGTCGGCCATCGGTCTTCTGGGCTTCCTCAACAGCGCGGGCCTGGCCGAGATCGCCAAACAGGACCTGCTGGGCAAAAGCGGCATGGCCCTCATTGCGCCCTTGCAAGGGGACAAGCATGTGGTGGGGGCGCGCAACATATTTCCGCTGCGCAGTGGCTACGCCGACGAGATCGCCGCCTTGCTCAAGGAAGCCAAGGCCTGGGACAAGGACAAGCTGGCGGTGGTGAACATGAACATCGCCTTCGGCCCATCGCTGGCCGCCCTGACCCAGGACCTCGTGGGCGACGCGGGCATCCAGATCGTCACCCACCAGGTACTGGACGCCACACCCGGCAAGCTCGAAGCCAGCGTCAAGGCGGCGGTGAGCGAAGTCAGCAAGAGCCAGCCCAAGGCCATCCTGGTGCTGGCGGCGGGCAAACCGGCCTTCGAGTTCATTCGGGCGATGCGGGCGGCACCGGGGGGCAAAACGCAGCTCTACGGGCTGTCGGTGCTGCTGCACGACGTGCTGGCCAAGGAAGTCGGTCTGGAGGCCGTGCGCGGCATTGTGCTGAGCCAGGCGGTGCCCTACCCGTTTGTCCCCTCAAAGCCCGTGATCACCGAGTTCCAGGCCGACATGCGCAAATATGCCCCGGGCGAGGCCATCTCCTTCTCCAGCCTGGAAGGCTATCTCGGGGCCAAGATCGCGGCAGAAGCCGTTCGTCGAACCGGCAGCACACCCACCCGGGCCAGCCTGCTCCAGGCCCTGTCCGAACTCGGCGACCACAACCTCGGCGGCATTCATGTGAGTTACACACCCAGCCGCCGCAAAGGCTGGGGTGGGGTGGACCTGTCCATCATCAACGCCAGCGGCTCGCTGCAAAAGTAAGACCCGCAGCCGCTGACACCAGCCGGGCGCTGGCGGTGTGTTGCGCACCGGTGGACAAGGTGCCTACAGCAGCGAGCGCAACTCCCGGGCCGCCTCTAGCAACAAGGGCAGCAGATCACCGCGCATCACCGCCGGTTCCAGCCGATCAGGGGACGCCACCACGTTGAGCGCGGCCACGGTTCGGCCCTGCATGTTGCGCAGCGGCACCGCCAGCGCGTGCACACCCAGTTCGTGCTCTTCGCTGGCCACGGCAAAGTCGTCCGCCCGCACCTGCGTGATCAGCGCACGAAAAGACTTGTGCTCGACCGTGGTCCGGGGCGTGAGCCGCGACAGTTCGCGGCCCTTCAGCCAGGCGCTGAATTCACCGCGGGGCATCGCCGCCAGCAACACACGGCCTGTGGAAGTGGCGTGCACCGGCAGCCGCGCGCCCAGATGCAGGCCATAGGCCATCAGGCGCTGCCCGCCCACCGAGGCACTGCGCGCCACGATCACCACCTCGTGGCCGTCCAGCACCACGGCCGAAAACGACTCCCGCGTCTGCGCCGCCAACCGGTTCAGTGTGGGCTGCAACAAACGTGGCAAACGCGCCGAGGCCAGGTAACTGCCCGAAAACCGCAACACCTTGGGCGACAACCAGTAATGGCTGCCATCGCTCTCCAGGTAACCCAGGTGCGCCAGCGTCAACAGGTGCCGGCGCGCCGCGGCGCGGGTGAGCCCGGCGCGTTCGGCGGCCTGGGTGGCATTCAGGCGCTGGCGCTCCGTGTCAAAACTCTCCAGCACCGCCATGCCCTTGGCCATGCCTTCGATGAGATCGGCTTTTGCAATGGGCGGCGGCGCACTGTTCATAGTGCGCGATCATCGCACATCGATTCTGATCATCGCGCATTGAACCCTCGCAGCCCTTGAGCCGATGCACCCGACTGCCTACAGTCTCGACACCCATTCACACAGGAGAGACATCCATGCGCACCCAGGTTGCCATCATCGGCGCCGGCCCTTCCGGCCTTCTGCTCGGTCAGCTGCTGCACAAAGCCGGCATCGACGCCATCATCATCGAGCGCCAGAGCCCCGACTACGTGCTGGGCCGTATCCGCGCCGGGGTGCTGGAGCAGGTGGCGATCGATTTGCTGGACGAAGCCGGCGTGGGCCAGCGCATGCACACCGAAGGCCTGGTGCACAGTGGCTTCGACATGCTGTTCAACGGCGAGCGCCACCGCATCGACCTGGAAAAGCTCACGGGCGGCAAGAAGGTGATGGTCTACGGACAGACCGAGGTCACCCGCGACCTGATGGACGCCCGCACCGCCGCTGGCCTGCCCACGGTGTACGAAGCCGCCAACGTGCAGGTGCACGATTTCGACACCCAGACGCCGAGCGTCACCTACGAGAAAGACGGCCAGACACACACGGTTCAGTGCGATTTCATCGCCGGTTGCGACGGGTTCCATGGCGTGTGCCGCGCCAGCGCACCGCGCAACGCCATCAAGGAATTCGAAAAGGTGTATCCGTTCGGCTGGCTCGGCCTGCTGAGCGACACGCCGCCCGTGCACCACGAACTGATCTACGTGAACCACCCACGCGGCTTCGCCCTGTGCTCGCAGCGCAGCGCCACGCGCAGCCGCTACTACCTGCAGGTGCCGCTGACCGACAAGGTGGAGCAGTGGAGCGACGACGCGTTCTGGAACGAACTCAAGCTGCGCCTGGATCCCGAGGCAGCCGAGAAACTGGTGACCGGTCCCAGCATCGAGAAAAGCATCGCCCCGCTGCGCAGCTTCGTCACCGAACCGCTGCGCTTTGGCCGCATGTTCCTGGCCGGTGACGCCGGTCACATCGTGCCGCCCACCGGCGCCAAGGGCCTGAACCTGGCCGCCACCGACGTGAAGTACCTCTGCGATGCGTTCGTCGAGTTCTACCAGGAGAAGACCGAGGCCGGCATCGACAGCTACTCCGAGCGCTGCCTCAAGCGCATCTGGCGCGCCGAGCGTTTCAGCTGGTGGTTCACGTCGATCATGCACAACTTCCCCGACGAAGGCGCCATCAACGGCAAGCTGCAGCAGGCCGAGCTGGACTACCTGATGCACTCGGAAGCCGGGCTGAAAACCATCGCCGAAAACTACGTGGGATTGCCGCTGAACTTTGGTGAATGAGCGGCCAGCGCACCGGTCGCAGCGCGGACTGATGCTTGCACCCTCCCCCTCTAGGGGAGGGTCGGGGTGGGGTGGGGGCTCTCCCCGGCAGCACCGCGTCGGCCCAGCACCACGCGACTGTCCCCTGTGTTCAGAACGCCAGGCCACAGGGCGCTACATTGACGCACACGTCAACCGGTAACGCCATGTCATCCCTCACATCCCAGCCCACCAAGCCCACCAAAACCTTGAAACCCCTGCGCGGCGTGCGCGTCCTCAGCCTGGCACTGAACCTGCCGGGTCCGGGGGCGCTGATGCGCCTCAAGGCCATGGGTGCCACCTGCCTGAAAGCAGAACCACCGGGCCCCAAAAGCGCTCCCGCCGGCACGAGCGGCGACCCCATGGGCCAGTACAACCCACGGGCCTACGCCACACTGCACGACGGCATCCAGGTCGTCACCATCGACCTGAAAAGCGACAAAGGCCAGGCCGCGCTGCACAAGGAACTGGCGCGCACCGACGTGCTGCTCACCTCGTTCCGCCCCTCGGCACTCGTCAAGCTCGGGCTGGGCTGGAAAACCCTGCACAAGGCTTATCCAGCGCTTTCGGTGGTGGCCATCGTCGGCGCGCCGGGTGAACGCGCCGAGGAACCGGGCCACGACCTGACCTACCTGGCCGACGCCGGGCTCGTCACAGGTCTCGACCTGCCCGCAACACTGTTCGCCGACATGGGCGGCGCGCTCATGGCCAGCGAGGCCGCGCTGAAAGCGGTGCTGACGCAGAAAACCAGCGGCAAAGGCACGTTCCAGGAAATTGCGTTGTCCGACGCGGCGAACTGGCTCGCCCTGCCCCGCAGCTGGGGCCTGACACAGCCCAGCGGTGCGGTGGGCGGCGCCCACGCAGGCTACCGCGTCTACCCCTGCAAGGATGGCCGCGTGGCCCTGGCCGCGCTGGAGCCGCACTTTGCCGCCGCCCTGTGCGCCGCGGCCAAAGTGCCCATGACCGACCCGCGCGCCATGTTCCACCCCGACACACACGCGGCCATTGCCCAGTTCATGCTGGGCAAGACCCGCCAGCAACTCGACCGGCTGGCGGTGGCACACGACATTCCGCTGCACACACTGGCGCGCTGAGGCCACGCGCTCGGCGTTGTTGTCAGCGCAAGGTGGTGTCGGGTAGCAACACCCGCTGCGCCCACGCCGGCAGATCGTCGGCCTGCCAGCGCAGCTCACCGCTACGCAGGCGGGCCACCAGGCGCAGCGGCTGCAGTGCCTCACCCGGCGGGTGGCTGGTGTCGTAGAGCAGCGCCAGATCGACCCGCCGCACCGCCA
>JAGXRS010000121.1 GCA_018335615.1 Hydrogenophaga sp.
CCCGCGAAATTCGCCAGCCTCAAGCAGGCCAGCGAATTGCCGCTGGCCGTGGCCACCGATTGCGACCAGTACCTGCATGACCGGCTGACGCTGCTGGAAACGCAGCTCGCCACCGTCAACCGCATGGCGCTGGCCAACGAGCTGCCGGACGCCATCATCACGGAGTCGGGCCTGAAGATCACGCCGCTCGATGCGGCGGTGCCCGACACCGCGCAGGCGCTGATCGACCAGACAGCAATGATCCTGCCGCACGTCAAGATCACCGAACTGCTGCTGGAGGTAGACGAATGGACAGGCTTCACCCGGCACTTCGCGCACCTGAAATCGGGCGACCTGGCCAAGGACAAGAACCTGCTGCTGACCACGATCCTGGCCGACGCCATCAACCTGGGTCTGACCAAGATGGCGGAGTCCTGCCCCGGAACGACCTACGCCAAGCTCGCCTGGCTCCAAGCCTGGCATACCCGCGACGAAACCTATTCGTCGGCGCTGGCCGAACTGGTCAATGCGCAGTTCCGGCATCCCTTCGCCGAGCACTGGGGCGACGGCACCACGTCATCGTCGGACGGCCAGAATTTCCGAACCGGCAGCAAGGCCGAGAGCACTGGCCACATCAACCCGAAATATGGCAGCAGTCCTGGGCGGACTTTCTACACCCACATCTCCGACCAGTACGCGCCATTCCACACCAAGGTGGTCAATGTCGGCGTGCGCGACTCGACCTATGTGCTCGACGGCTTGCTGTACCACGAGTCCGACCTGCGCATCGAGGAGCACTACACCGATACGGCAGGATTCACCGATCATGTATTTGGCCTGATGCACCTGCTGGGCTTCCGCTTTGCGCCGCGCATCCGCGACCTGGGCGACACCAAGCTGTTCATCCCCAAGGGCGACACCGTCTACGACGCGCTCAAGCCGATGATTAGCAGCGACAGACTGAACATCAAGGCTATTCGCGCCCATTGGGATGAAATTCTACGGCTGGCCACGTCGATCAAGCAGGGCACGGTGACGGCTTCGCTGATGCTGCGCAAGCTCGGCAGCTATCCGCGCCAGAACGGCCTGGCCGTGGCCCTGCGCGAGCTGGGGCGTATCGAGCGCACGCTGTTCATCCTGGATTGGTTGCAAAGCGTGGAGCTGCGCCGTCGCGTGCACGCTGGGCTGAACAAGGGCGAAGCCCGCAATGCGCTGGCCCGCGCCGTGTTCTTCAACCGTCTGGGTGAAATCCGCGACCGCAGCTTTGAGCAGCAGCGCTACCGTGCCAGCGGCCTCAACCTGGTGACGGCGGCCGTCGTGCTATGGAACACGGTCTATCTGGAACGGGCTGCGCACGCGCTGCGGGGCAACGGCCACGCCGTCGATGACGCGCTGTTGCAGTACCTGTCGCCGCTCGGCTGGGAGCACATCAACCTGACCGGCGATTACCTCTGGCGCAGCAGCGCCAAGATCGGCGCGGGCAAGTTCAGGCCGCTGCGGCCGTTGCAACCTGCTTAGCGTGCTTTATTTTCCGTTTTCTGAGACGACCCCAGGTAGCCCACGGCGCCTGGCTCGCCATCCACAGGGTACTTGCCTTCACCAAAGTTCAGCAGCGTGTTGGTGGTGCCGCGCCAGCCGAGCTTGTGGTTCAGGCCCGCCAGGGCCACGTCGTTGCGCACGCCAGTCAGTTGGCCTTCGGCATCCACCAGTTTCTTGGGCACGATGAACAGCGAGATGCCCTTGGTGCCCGGCACCAGCTTGCCGTCCGGCCCCGGGATCTTGGCCAGCACCAGGTGCACGATGTTTTCGGTCAGCTCGTGGTCGCCGGAACTGATCCACATCTTGTTGCCTTTGAGGCGATAGCGCGGGCCCAGCGGGTCGCTCTCAAAGCCCTCGCCATCCGGCACGGCGCGCGTGGCCACGTCGGACAGGGACGAGCCCGCCTGCGGCTCCGACAGGCACATGGTGCCCGACCAGCGGCCGTTGAATTCGTTGAGCGCAAACACCTGCTTTTGCAGATCGGTGCCATGCACCATGAGCAGGTTGGCGTTGCCCGAGGTGAGCAGGTTGGCGTTGCCCGAGGTGAGCAGGTTGGACCCAATGCTGATCGACGCGGCCGCAAAAAAGCTGTTGGCCGCAGCCTCCACCGTGTAGGGCAGCTGCATGCCGCCAATGTCGTAGTCCTGCGCCGCGCTGAGCATGCCCGAGGCGGCGTAGGCGTCATACGCATCCTTGGTGGCCTGCGGCAGCGTGACGCGTTCACCATCGAAATGCGGCTCGTGCGTGTCCACCGTGCGGTTGAACGGCGCGTACTTCTCGCGCGCGATGCGCTCGCAGGTGTCGAGCACCGCGTCAAACGTCTCGCGCGAATGGTCGGCAAAGCGCTCGCGTGTGTTCAGCGTTTCGGCTTGCAGCCAGTTGTAAAGCAGGAAATCGAGGGTGGAGCGCAGGGTCGTCATGCGGGAAATTATGGGTGTGCACATCCCGTCGGGCATGTCCGTTGCGCGACGCGGCGAGGAGGGTGACCCAGGCCGACCGCTCCCGCACATTACTGCGGCCACACCCCTGCTGTGGCAATGGAATGCCATTGGCTCCGTAAATCCCGGGGGTTTACCCGTAGAACCATCCGTCACTGCGCATTTTCTACAACGCGCGTGCGCAGGACCTTCAATACGGGAGGGCAATGCCTCCGAATAATCAGTCGCTGCTCACCACAACCGAAGGAGACATGCATGGGTACTTCACCCCAATCCGATTTTCTGCGCGCGCTGTACCAGTCCTGGTCAGACCGCATGGCCGCCAACCCCGCGATGACCCTCGCCGACCTGCGCAGCCTGTTCGACGAGTGGCATCAACCCACGCTCGAGCCTGAAGGCGTGACCTACAAGTCGGACGTGCTCGCCGGCGTGGAAGCCATCTGGGCCCTGCCCCATGGCGCAGACACCAAGAAGGTCATCCTGTACACGCACGGCGGCGGCTTTGCCGTGGGCTCGGCCGCCAGCCATCGCAAGCTGGCCGGTCACCTGGCCAAGCATCTGGGCGCGACCGCGGTGGTGATCGACTACCGCCGGGCGCCCGAGCATCCGTATCCGGCCCAGATCGAGGATTCGACGGCTGTCTACAAAGAACTGCTGGCGCGTGGCTTCAAAGCAGCCGACATCGTCACCAGCGGCGACTCGGCGGGCGGCAACCTGGCCATCTCCACGGTGCTGAAGCTGCGCCAGGACGGCGTGGCGCTGCCGGGCGCGGTGATTGCCTTTTCGCCCTGGCTCGACATGGAGCATGTCGGCAAGACGCTGCAGACCAACGCGGCCACCGACGCCCTGGTCAGCAAGGCCGTTCTGGAGGGCATGTCGGGCATGTTCCTGGGCGAGAAGGGCTCACGCACCGACCCGCTGGCCAATCCGCTGAAGGCCGACTACACGGGCTTTCCGCGCCTGTACATCAACGCCGGCAGTGCCGAAACCCTGCTGGACAACGCGCAAGACCTGGAGCGCATCGCCAAGGCGGCGGGCGTGAACGTCACGCTATCGGTGGTGGACGGCATGCAGCACGTCTTCCCGTTCCTGGCGGGTCGCGCCCCCGAGGCCGACGACGAGCTGCGGCGCATTGCCCAGTGGTTCAAGGGCGCCTGAGCTCCAGTTAGCCAAGACCCCGAGGCCGAGGAGCCTTGGGGAAATTTTCCTCATTGCAACAACGCAGGCCACTACGTCGCCGCCAGGCGCAGCTGTGGCCGCAACTTAGAGAGACTCACCATGAAAAACACCAAACATCTGGACGCAATCGTCATCGGCGCCGGCTTTGGCGGCATGTACATGCTGAAAAAGCTGCGCGACGAGCAGGGCCTGAAAGTGCGCGTCTTCGACAAGGCCGGCGGCGTGGGCGGCACCTGGTACTGGAACCGCTACCCCGGCGCGCTGTCGGACACCGAGACCTTTGTTTACTGCTATTCGTGGGATAAAGAGCTGCTGCAGGAGATGCACATCACCACGCGCTATGTGACGCAGCCGCAAATCCTGTCGTATCTGGAGCATGTGGCCGACCGCTACAACCTGCGCCCCGACATTCAGCTGAACACCGGCGTCACGGCCGCGCACTTCAACGAAACCACCAACCTGTGGGAAGTGAAAACCGACACCGGCGAGGCCTACACCGCCAAGTTTTTGGTGACCGCGCTGGGCCTGCTGTCGGCCACCAACGTCCCCAAGATCAAGGGCCTGGACACCTTCCAGGGCGAGTGGCTGCACACCGGCAACTGGCCCGAAGGCGTGCAATACGACGGCAAGCGCGTGGGCGTGATTGGCACGGGCTCCACCGGCACCCAGGTCATCACCGCCATTGCGCCCAAGGTGGGCCATCTGACGGTGTTCCAACGCTCGCCCCAGTACAGCGTGCCCGTGGGCAACGGCCCGGTCACGCCCGAATACGTGGCAGAGGTGAAGAAGAACTACGACGAGATCTGGGAGCAGGTGAAGGGCTCGGTGGTGGCCTTTGGCTTCAAGGAGAGCACCGTGTCGGCCATGAGCGTGTCGGAAGAAGAGCGCCAGGCCGTGTTCCAGAAAGCCTGGGACAACGGCGGCGGTTTCCGCTTCATGTTCGAAACCTTCTGCGACATCGCCACCGATGAGCGCGCCAACAAGGCGGCGCAAGACTTCATCCGCGGCAAGATTGCCGAAATCGTCAAGGACCCCGAGACGGCGCGCAAGCTCATGCCGCAAGACCTGTACGCCAAGCGCCCTTTGTGCGACAGCGGCTACTACGCCACCTACAACCGGCCCAATGTCGATCTGGTCGATGTCAAGGCCAACCCGATTGTCGAAATCACCCCCAAGGGCGTGAAAACCACCGATGGCGTGGAGCACGAACTGGACATGCTGATTTTTGCCACCGGCTTTGATGCGGTGGATGGCAACTACACCAAGATCGACATCCGTGGCCGCAATGGCCTGACGATTCAAGAGCAATGGAAATCGGGCCCCAGCAGCTACATGGGCGTGGCCAATGCCAACTTCCCCAACATGTTCATGGTGCTGGGCCCCAACGGCCCGTTCACCAACCTGCCGCCGTCGATTGAGAGCCAGGTCGAGTGGATTGCCGCGCTGATCAAGGATGTGAACGCCAAGGATCTGAAAACCGTGGAAGCCACCACCGAGGCCGAAGCCGGTTGGACCAAAACCTGCCACGACATCGCCCACATGACGCTGTTCCCCAAGGCCGACTCCTGGATTTTTGGCGCCAACATCCCGGGCAAAACCAACACCGTGTATTTCTACATGGCCGGCCTCGGCGCTTACCGGCAAGAGCTGTCTGCAGTGCAAAACAAGGGCTACGAGGGTTTCGTATTCCAGTAAATGCGCATTTTTTAAAAAACCAACCAAGGAGACAACATGAAACGCGTAGAAAACAAAGTGATTTTGGTGACCGGCGGTGCCATGGGCATGGGCCGCTCGCACAGCGAGCTGCTGGCAGCGCAAGGCGCCTGGGTGTTCGTGGCCGACGTGAACGCAGCCGAAGGGCAAGCCACCGTGGACAGCATCCGCAAAAACGGTGGCAAGGCCGACTTTTTGCAGCTGGATGTGACACAAGAAGCCCAATGGAACGCCGCGCTGGCGCAAATCACAGAGCGTGCAGGCCGTCTGGATGTGCTGGTGAACAACGCCGGCATTCTGATCCTCAAGCCCATGCAAGACACGACCAACGACGAGTGGGATCGCGTCTTCGATGTGAACGTGCGCGGCCTGTTCATCGGCACCCGTGCGGCGGTGCCGCTGATGCAAAAGGCCGGCGGCGGCACCATCGTCAACGTGTCGTCGATTTACGGCCTGGTCGGTGCCCCCGGTGCCAGCGCCTATGAAGCCTCCAAGGGCGCGGTCCGCCTGTTCACCAAGTCTTGCGCCGTGGATCTGGCACCGTTCAATATCCGCGTCAACTCGGTGCACCCCGGCGTGATTGAGACCCAGATGACCAAGGCCATGCTGGACGACCCGGTCATCCGCCCGGCACTGCTCGGCCCCACGCTGCTCAAGCGCCCCGCGCAACCGATCGAGGTGTCACAGGCCGTGCTGTTCCTGGCCTCGGACGAATCATCGTTCGTGCATGGCGCAGAACTGGTCGTTGACGGCGGCTACACGGCCAATTGATCGTCAACCGCAACGCGCCGGACTCAAGCCGCGAGCGGGTAGTCCGGGGCGTCGCTGCAAGCACAAGACCCCCATCAGGAGACAAACCAATGAAGCAATTTTTCAAGCGACTGGCACCCCTGGCCACCGCACTGGCTGCCCTCGCGCAGGCCGGCACGGCCAGCGCCATCGAACTTGACGCCGGTGACTACACACCGCTGCCGGCCGGCACCACCGCGCTGGTGGTCTATGGCCAGCACACCACGCGCGACAAGCTATACAGCCAGGGCAACCGGCAGGCGATCAACCCGCAGCTGGACTCCACCGTGGGCATCTTGCGCGGTGTGCGCTTCATGGAAGTGGGCGGCCTCATCATCGACCCGCAGTTTCTGCTGCCCTTTGGCCGGCTCAGCGCCAAGGACGACATTGCGGGCCTGGGCTCGAAAAGCAGCGTGGGCGACCTGATCCTCGCGTCCGCAATCTGGTTCACCAAACCCGGTGACAAGAACCACTTCGCCATCACGCCTTACCTGTGGCTGCCGACCGGCTCGTATGACCGCAACCAGTCTTTGGGCCTGGGCGAAAACCGCTACAAGTTTGCGCTGCAGGCTGGCGGCATCGTGCAACTGGCGCCCGGCATCCACTGGGACTACGCCGGTGACGTGACGCTCTTTGGCAAGAACGACGACTTCAACAACGGCGCGGGCGGCAGAACCGAGATGAAGCAAAAGCCGCTGTACCAGCTGCAGACCCATTTGCGCTACCAGCTCAGCCCGACGCTGGACCTGCGCGCTGCCCTGTTCCACACCTTCGGTGGCGAGACCAAGGTGGGCGGCGTGGACCAGAACAACCGCCAGTCCACCACCAAGTTCAACGTGGGCACCGCGTGGTTCATGCAGCCCGACCTGCAGTTGATCGCCACCTATGGCCGCGACATCCATGTGCGCGAAGGCTTCAAGGCCAACAACCAGATCAACCTGCGCCTGCTGAAGCTGTATTGATCGCGCAGGCGGCCGCCGGGCACCGACGGCCGCCTGAAGAATTGGATGGCTCAGTTATAGCAAGCTGCCATTAGGCGATGGCCGCTGCGATGTAGCGTCTGCCATTTTTTGAAATCCAGATACTCAAGGAAACACACACCATGCGCTGTTATTGCGTGATGCACCATTCAAAGCCGCTTGAACTCGTCGAGCGTGAGACTCCGCAGCCCGTGGAAACCGAGGTGCTTGTGCGGGTGAAGGCCGCTGGCCTTTGCCACACGGACCTGCACATCTGGGAGGGCTTTTACGACCTGGGAGGCGGCAAGCGGCTGAACCTGGCGGACCGGGGCATCAAGCCGCCCATCATCCTCAGCCACGAAATCTGTGGCGAGGTGGTATCGGCCGGTGCGGACGCTGGTGAGGTCAAGGTGGGTGGCCGCTTCCTGATCCATCCCTGGATCGGTTGCGGTGAATGCCCCACCTGCCTGCGCGGCGACGAGAATCTCTGCCTGAAGGGCCGCGCCCTTGGCGTGGCACGCCCCGGTGGTTTTGCCGACTACGTGATCGTTCCCCACCCGCGCTACCTGGTCAACATCGACGGCCTGGACGAGGCCGAGGCAGCGCCTCTGGCCTGCGCGGGCGTGACGACCTACAGCGCCATCAAGAAGCTGGGCGACGGCATCCACCATGAGCCCGTCGTCATCATCGGTGCCGGCGGCCTGGGCCTGATGGCCATCGAGGTGCTCAAGGCCCTGGGAGGCAAAGGCGCCATCGTGGTGGACATCGACCCTGCCAAGCGCGAAGCCGCATTGGCCGCTGGCGCGCTGTCGGTGATCGACGGCAAGGCGGCCGATGCGGCCAGCCAGATCATCGCGGCGACCGAAGGCGGTGCCGGCCAGATTCTGGACCTGGTGGGCTCGGCCCCGACTGTCTCGCTGGCGATGCAAAGTGCCCGCCGCGGCGGACACATCGTCATCTGCGGGCTTATGGGTGGTGACCTGACCATCTCGCTGGCGACCATCCCGCTGCGCCCGCTGTGCATCGAGGGCAGCTACGTCGGCACCCTGTCCGAACTGCGAGAGCTGGTGGAACTGGTCAAGCGCAGCGGCATGAAGTCGATTCCGGTGTCGCGCCGCCCGATGGCCCAGGTGAACCAGGCCATTGACGACCTGCACCACGGCAAGGTGATCGGGCGTGCCGTACTGATCCCATGACTGATCCCATGAGTTTCTGAAAGAGCACACCATGTATCCCCAACTCAGCCTCTACATTGACGGACAAATGCTGCGCGGCGAAGGCCGCCGCGAGCAGGATGTACTGAACCCCGCCAACAACCAGGTGATCGGCCAGCTGCCGCATGCCACCCAGGCCGACCTGGACATGGCGCTGGCAGCGGCACAGCGCGCCTTCGCGTCGTGGCGCAGCAGCACGGCGATGCAGCGCGCGCAGGTGCTGAAAGCCGTCGCAGGATTGATTCGCGAACGTGCGCCGCAAATCGGCCGCAATCTCACCCTGGAGCAGGGCAAGCCCCTGGCCGAGGGCGTGGGCGAAGTGGCGGTCTGCGCCGAGCACGCCGAGTGGCATGCCGAGGAATGCCGGCGCATCTATGGCCGCCTCATTCCACCCCGCGATGCCAGCGTGCAGCAGACGGTGCTGCGTGAACCCATCGGCGTGTGCGTGGCCTTCTCGCCCTGGAACTTCCCGTTCAGCCAAGCCTTTCGCAAGGTGGTCGCGGCCATTGGCGCGGGGTGCACTGTCATCCTCAAAGGTTCCAGCGACACACCGGCCTCGGTGCTGGCAATTGCCCAGCTGTTTCATGACGCCGGCTTGCCGCCGGGCGTGCTGAATGTGGTGTCGGGCGATTCCGGAATGATCTCGGACTACCTGATCCGCTCTCCCATCGTGCGTAAGATTTCCTTCACGGGCTCCACACCTGTGGGGCAGCAGCTGGCAGCGCTGGCCGGTGCGAACATGAAGCGCAGCACCATGGAGCTGGGCGGCCACGCGCCCGTGATCGTGTGTGACGATGCGGACATCGACCGCGCGGCAGACGTGCTGTCGGGCTTCAAGTTCCGCAACGCGGGACAGGTGTGCATCTCCCCCACGCGCTTTTATGTGCAGGACGGCGTGTATGACCGTTTCGTCGAACGATTTGCGCAGCGGGCACAGGCACTGGCGGTCGGAGACGGGCTGGTTGAAACCAACCGCATGGGGCCGTTGGCGCAACCGCGCCGCGTCGCTGCCATGGAGGGTTTCGTGGAAGACGCCCGCCAGCGCGGCGCCAAGATCGTAACGGGCGGCCATCGGCTGCAAGGCGACGGCAACTTCTTCGCCCCCACGGTGCTGGCCGACCTGCCCGACGACTCGCGCTTCATGACCGAAGAGCCCTTCGGCCCGATGGCCGGCATGGTGCGATTCAAGACCGTGGAAGAAGTGCTTTCGCGCGCCAACAGCCTGCCCTTTGGCCTGGCGTCGTATGCCTTCACCACGTCACTGAAGAACGCGCACCAGATCTCGCGCGGGCTGGAAGCCGGCATGGTGTCCATCAACCACATCGGGCTTGCGCTGGCCGAGACACCGTTTGGCGGCATCAAGGAAAGCGGCTATGGCAGCGAGGGCGGCAGTGAAACCTTCGACGGCTACCTGACCACCAAGTTCGTGTCGCAACTCAATTAAGGCGCAAAGACTGCCAATCCACAAAAATGGGCAGTCTCACTGAAGCGCAGGCTGCCATTGCCCGCCAGCAGCACCCCATGGCGGCGCGGGCGTGTCGCGAACGGGCAGCTGACATTGGTACTCGTCAATTATTGATATTGCACGGTTTATTGCTGAGACATAACCCCGTTCAACCTGTGCTTGTCGAAGGGCTCAGCCCGAACGGGGTTGGCGAATAAATCCCGCCGGATCAACAGATCGCCCCCAGGCCCCGCTTGGCGCGTGCCACATGGATGAGGACCCTGACCTCGTCCATCGTCGGGTTTGACCAGCAGGCCGCTCAGTTGATGAAATTTTCGGTCGCGCGCAGCGCCGCCGCGTTCACCGTGCTGCGGTACTCCACGGGCGTTTGCTTGAAAGCCCGCTTGAAGTGGCGCACCAGATGGCTCTGGTCGGAGAAGCCGCAGTCCATGGCAATGCACTTCAGCGGCACAGCCACCGGACGGCTGAGCAGGCGCCGGGCGCGCTCCAGGCGCTGGCGCAAAACATAGGCGTGCGGTGCGCAGCCAAACTCTGCATGGAACTTGCGGATCAGCCCGGACACACTCACGCCCGCCTCGCGCGCCATCTCATCGAGCTTGAGGTTGCGATCCAGGTTGTCCTCGACATACTGCACAAGGCGCCGCCGCTGCCAATCTGCCATGCGGCCGGCCAGCGGCACCTCGCGCACGCCGGCCTTGGCATAGCGGCGAAGCAGATGAACGCAAAGCTGATTCACCAGCGACGACCGGTACAGCCCGCCGCCAAGCCCGCCGCTTTCCAACTCGGACTCGAAGGCGGACATTAGGCCGGGCAGGATGTCGTCCTGGGCACGCACGCAGTCTTCCATGCCCACATCACTCACGCTTCGCTCAAAAACTTCTTCGGCGACACGGCACAGCTCGGTGTGCGCCAGGTAGATGTGCGTGACGTCAATCGGGCGGTCCCACTTCCACTGAGACGACTCGCCGCGCGTCAGCAGCGAACACACGCCCCGCCCCACCCGCTCGCTGCGCCAAGCGCCACCTGCGCGCCGGCTCATGACCGCGTCATCGCACTTGTAACGCACGAGCATGTAGTCGCGCATGGAGGGAATTTCAACGTCAAGGGACGTGTACTGATAGCCCTTGAGCGTCACCTGATCCCAACCGACCGGCACGCTGTCAAGCGTCAGCTGGCCGGGTATCCAGCGGGGAACTTCATCAGGCGCAACAAGTTGACTCATAAACAGCAACTCCGGCAGGCCCATATGCAGGCCAAAGGTTTGATTTTCATCAAAGCAACCGGCGCCTACATCGGGGTTAACCCCATTTGCGGACTGCGCTCTGAGAACGAGCAAGATTGGACGTGGCCTTCATGCGGTCGAGCGGCGCGCACCCTTGGCATCTCCTCTGCGCGACACAGCGCGACGAAGCTGCGTTGTCAACTTGAAGCCGCCCGTTGGCAGGCCGTTCCACCCCCGACTGTGGAAGGCTGGCGTCCGGCCTGCGCAGGGCGTGTTCGCTTCAACCCGTCGTCAGCAACTACAACACTTCAAACACGCCCGCCGCGCCCATGCCGCCGCCAATGCACATGGTCACGCAGACTTTCTTTGCCCCGCGGCGCTTGCCTTCGATCAGCGCATGGCCCGTGAGGCGCTGGCCCGACACACCATAGGGGTGGCCCAGGGCGATGGCGCCGCCGTTCACGTTCAGGCGGTCCGCCGGGATGCCCAGCTTGTCGCGGCAGTACAGCACCTGCACGGCAAAAGCCTCGTTCAGCTCCCACAGGTCGATGTCCTGCACCGTCAGGCCCAGCTTCTTGAGCACCTTGGGCACGGCGAACACGGGGCCAATGCCCATTTCGTCAGGCTCGCAGCCGGCCACCGCAAAGCCGAGGAAACGGCCCAGAGGCTTCAGGCCCTTCTTGCTGGCGTACTCTTCGCTGGCCACCACGCAGGCGCCAGCGCCATCGCTGAACTGGCTGGCGTTGCCAGCAGAGATCAGACCACCCGGCAGTGCCGAGCGCAGGCCGCTGATGGCATCCACCGTGGTGCCTTCCCGCGTGCCTTCGTCCTTGCTCACCGTGACCTGCTTGGTGATCAGGCCCAGCGTCTTGTCAGCCACGCCGGCCGTCACGGTGATGGGGGCGATTTCGGCATCGAACAGGCCGGCGGCCTGGGCAGCGCAGGCCTTTTGCTGGCTGCCCGCACCGTACTCGTCCATGGCTTCGCGGCCGATGTTGTAGCGCTTGGCCACCTGCTCGGCAGTCTGCAGCATGCTCCAGTAGATCTCGGGCTTTTGCTTGGCCAGGGCCAGGTCCTGGATCATGTGCAGATTCATCTCCTGCTGCACGCAGGAGATGCTTTCGACGCCCCCGGCCACAAACACATCGGCCTCGCCCGCGATGATGCGCTGGGCAGCCATGGCGATGGTCTGCAGGCCCGACGAACAGAAGCGGTTGACGGTCACGCCCGATGCCGTGATGGGCAGGCCGGCCTTCAGCGCGATCTGGCGTGCGATGTTGCTGCCCGTGGCGCCTTCGGGCGTAGCGCAACCCATGATGACGTCGTCCACGTCAGCGGCGTCGATGCCGGCGCGCTGTACGGGGTCTCCTCGTTTTCAGTGCAATAAGTGACGGTACGCAAAGCTAGCACTGGCGCGGGGGTGGTCTGGGTAGACCGTTGATTTCATTGACTTTCCTGTTCGCTTTGTAAACGGGTATGGTGGCCTCCCACTTTTGAGGTTCACGATGCAGGGTTGGCACACAACGTTTTTGGGGATGCGTGGGCTCCCCCGCGATATCAGCGACTTCGAGATGAAGGCATTTTTCACC
>JAGXRS010000122.1 GCA_018335615.1 Hydrogenophaga sp.
CCAGGCGCTGCGCCCACCCTCCGGCGCGTCCGCCCTTTCAGGGCGTCCGGCGGTGCTGCCGGTAAAATCAGGGGTTTCGCCTACCGCTCGCCCACTGCCCATGACCTACTGCGTCGCCGTCAAACTCAACGCCGGACTGGTTTTCCTGTCCGACTCCCGCACCAACGCCGGTCTGGACCAGATCAGCATCTTCCGCAAGATGATCGTCTATGAGAGGCCGGGCGAGCGCTTCATGTGCCTGCTCTCGGCGGGCAACCTGAGCATTTCGCAGTCGGTGCGCGAGATTCTGCAGGTCGAGCAGCTCAATGACCCGGCCGGGGGCGACCCCATCACCATCTGGAACGCCAAAAGCATGTTCGACGCGGCGCGGGTGCTGGGTTCGGCGGTGCGCCATGTGTTCGAGCGCGACGGCGAGGCGCTCAAGCACGCCGGGGTCGATTTCAACGTGTCCATGATCTTCGGTGGCCAGATCCAGGGCGAAGGCATGCGCCTGTTCCAGGTGTATTCGGCGGGCAACTTCATCGAAGCCACCGCCGAGACGCCCTTCTTCCAGATCGGTGAATCCAAATACGGCAAGCCCGTGCTGGACCGCGTGATCCGCCCCGACACCCCGCTGAACGAAGCCGCCAAGTGCGTGCTGGTGTCGATGGACTCCACGCTCAAGTCCAACCTGTCGGTGGGCCTGCCGCTGGACCTGGCCATCTACGAGGCTGACCAGCTCAGCTCCGACAAGATCACCTGCATCGACCACGAAAACCCGTACTTCCGCATGCTGCACACGGTGTGGGGCCGCAAGCTGCGCGAGGTGTTTGACGGCATCGAGCACCCCACCTGGGACAACAGCCACACCGACGTGCCCCTGCTGTGCGCCGGCACGCGCGTGCAGCCGCTCAAGAAGCTGACCAATGCGAGAGAAAAGCTGATTTAGGCCGGGCCAGAGACCGCTTTCCCTACGCTCCGTTCGGGCTGAGCCTGTCGAAGCCCTCGCGAACCCTTCGACAAGTTCGGGGCGAACGGGTGTCGTTCCCAACGACGACACCAGCCGCCCGATCCGACCGCGCATGTCCCTGATCATCTTTTCCCACGCCAACAGCTTTCCCGCCAGCACCTACGGCGTGCTGTTCAAGTCGCTGCGCTCGCGCGGGTTTTCGGTGCGCGCGGTCGACAAGTTCGGGCACGATCCGCGCTACCCAGTCACCAGCAACTGGCCGCACCTGGTGCAGCAGCTGGCGGATTTTGCCGGCCCCGAGATCGAGCGCCACGGCCAGCCGGCCTGGCTGGTGGGCCATTCGCTGGGTGGCTTCCTCAGCCTCATGTGTGCCGCACGCCATCCGCAGCTGGGCGGGCACGGCGTCAAGGGCGTGCTGCTGATCGATTCACCGGTGCTGGGCGGCTGGCGGGCGCGCACGCTGGAGCTGATCAAGCGCACCCAGCTGGTGGGCTCGGTGTCGCCCGGCAAGGTGAGCCGGCGCCGGCGCAACAGCTGGCCCGACGCCACGGCCACCTTTGAGCACTTCGCGCGCAAAAAGGCCTTTGCCCGCTGGGACCCTCAGGTGCTGCGCGACTACATCACGTTTGGCACCCACGACGCCGTGCAGGGCAGCGCCCACCAGCGCGTGCTCAGCTTCGACCGCGACGTGGAAACCGCCATCTACAACACCCTGCCCCACAACCTCGACCGTCTGCTGCGCCGCCACCCGCTGGCCTGTCCGGTGGCGTTTCTGGGCGGCACGCACTCGCTGGAAATGAAGCAGGTGGGCATGGCCATGACGCAGCGCCTGGTGGGCCAGGCACACCCCGAACGCATGGCCATGGTCGAGGGCAGCCACCTGTTCCCCATGGAAAAGCCGCTGGAAACGGCCGCTGCCATCGACCGTCTGTTGCGCAGCATGCAGACCGCACCGGCCCTGGCCTGACGCTGCTGCGGGCGCCGTCGACCACGGAAAGCCGGAAAGGCAAGGGTTTTCTGGGCTTACCAGCGCCGGTGAAAGCGTAAGCTACTCGGCCATGCGTGCCCCGCCCCTCGCCAGCCTGTTCACGCCCGCCTGGTCCCTGCTCCAGCGCATGGGCGAATGGCAGCCCCACCGGGTTTCGGTGTGGAACCGCTTCGCGGTTGCCCTCCTGATCACCACCGTGGCCGTCTGGGCCCGGGTGGCGCTGGCGCCGGCCGAGTCGGGCGGCCGTTTTGTCACCCTGGCACTGGCGGCGGCCCTCTCGGCCCTGTACGGCGGATTCCGCGCCGGCATGCTCAGCACCCTCGTCGGCATGCTGGCGGTCAACTTCCTGATGGTCAGGCCCTACTTCAGCCTGGCCTTTGAATCACCGCTGGAGGCGTTCTGGCTCAACCTCTGGCACCTGCTCACCCAGCTGGCGGTGGTGGGCTCCATCGCCGTGATGCAGCGCCAGCACGCGCGCCTGGCCGACCTGCGAAGCGAGCACCAGCGCAGCCACCAGCAGCTGGAGGCCACCTTCGAGCACAGCGCCACCGGCATGGCCCACAGCGAAATCAACGGCCGCTGGATCCGCATCAACCAGACCTATTGCGATCTGGTGGGGTATTCCCACGAGGAAATGATGGGCATGACCTTCCTCGACATCACCCACCCCGAAGACCTGCACCAGGACCTCGGCCTGCTCAGGCGCCTGCTGGCCCGCGAAATTCCCCACTACCAGATGGAGAAGCGGTACCTGCACCGCGACGGTCGTGTGGTGTGGGTGCACCTCACGCTGTCCCTGGTGCGCCAACCCGATGGTTCGCCGGACTACCTCATCGCCGTGGTCAAGGACATCGGCGAACGCAAGAAGACGGAAGAAGCCCTGCGCACCAGCGAGCAGCTGCTGCGACAGGCGCAGCGGCTGGCCGGTCTCGCCACCTGGCGGGCCGACGTCGCCACGAGGCGCTTCACCGCCCTGACCGACTCCAGCGAGGTGCTGGGTCTGCCCGCTGGCGAGTTCAGCGACGAAGAACTGCTGGCCCGCACCCATCCCGACGACAAACCCGTGGTGTTGCGTCAATGGGCGGCGGCTGTGCAGGGGCATGGCTCCTACAACCTCGAATACCGGCTTTCATTTGATGGCCGAGAACGCTGGTTCTCCGTGCAGGCCGAGTTCGAGCGAAACGCGAATGGCCGGGCGGTGCGTGCCCTGGGCGTCACCCAGGACATCACCGCACGCAAGCGGGCCGAGCTGGAAATTCAGCGGCTGAACACCTCGCTGGAACAGCGCATCCAGCTGCGCACCCAGGCCCTGCGGGGGGCCTACAACGAACTGGAAAGCTATTCCTACGCCGTGGCGCACGACCTGCGCTCCCCCCTGCGCATCATCAACGGCTTTGCGCAGGCGCTGCAGGAAGACAACCCGGCGCTGGACGCAACCAGCCAGCAGCACCTGCAGCGCATCATGGCCGCCAGCAAGAAAATGGGTGAGCTGATCGACGGCCTGTTGCAACTCTCGCAGGTGGGCCGTGGTCCGCTGCAGCGCAGCACGGTGGACCTCTCGGCCATCGCTCGCCGCCTGCTGGAAGAACAAGCGGCGCAGGAACCCGGTCGACGGGTCGAGTGGTCGGTCCAAGACGGCTTGCGGGCCGATGCCGACGCTGCGCTGGTGGACGCCCTCCTGCAAAACCTGCTGCACAACGCCTGGAAGTACACCGCCGGGACGCCCGCGGCCACCATCCGCGTGTGGGCACGCCAGCACGAGGGCCGCACCTGGTTCTGCGTGCAGGACAACGGTGCCGGCTTCGACATGGCGCGCGCCGACAAGCTCTTCCAACCCTTTCAGCGCCTGCACATGCCGCACGAGTTCGGCGGCCTGGGCATTGGCCTGGCCACGGCACTGCGCATCGTGCAACGCCATGGCGGCGTGTTTGAAGCCGAGGGAACGCCCGGCAAGGGCGCGCGCTTTGCCTTCACGCTGCCGGCGGGCGACCCCGCCGAGGCCAACGCCGGCTAGCGGATCAATCGGTCCAGTCGATCCAGCCCATGGTGGCGGTGACCAGGATCAGCACCCCGAAGGCGATGCGGTACCAGGCAAAGGGCACGAAATTGTGGGTGCCCACAAAACGCAGCAACCAGCGCACGCAAACCCAGGCCGACAGCCACGACACCACCATGCCCACGCCAAAAAACGGCAGGTCATCCACCGTGATCAAGGTGTGGTTCTTGTAGAGGTCGTAGGCGGCGGCGCCGAACAGCATGGGAATGGCCAGGAAGAAGCTGAACTCGGTGGCCGCCTTGCGGTTGAACCCCAGCAGCATCGCCCCGATGATGGTGGCGCCCGAGCGGCTCACA
Source organism: Hydrogenophaga sp. (assembly GCA_018335615.1). Taxonomy (GTDB): domain Bacteria; phylum Pseudomonadota; class Gammaproteobacteria; order Burkholderiales; family Burkholderiaceae_C; genus Hydrogenophaga. The sequence continues at coordinate 4,290 of JAGXRS010000122.1, forward strand.
CCCGGCACCAGCGCCGTGCACTGCACCAGGCCCACCTTGAGGGCATCGGTCCAGCGCACGTTGTCCACATCGGTCACATGCACGCGGCTGCCGCGCTGCTGCAACCATTCGGCCCACAGAATCACCAGCCCGCCGACGATGAAGCCCGCGGCCACCACCACCGGCTGGAACAGCACGCCCTTGATCACGTCGATGAACAGCACGCCCGCCACCGCCGCCGGCAAGAAGCCGATCAGCACGTTCAGGGTGAAGCGCTGCGCCTCGCGCTCGGTGGGGAGGCCCACCAGCGTCTTCCACAGCCGCTCGGCATAGAGCGACACGATGGCCAGGATGGCCCCGGTCTGAATCACCACCTCGAACAGCTTGATCTTTTCGCCCGACAGGTCGAGCAGCGCCGCCGCCAGAATCAGGTGTCCGGTGGACGAGATGGGCAAGAACTCCGTGAGGCCCTCGACCAGCCCCATGAGGGCGGCCTTGATCAGCAAACCAATGTCCATGAACCGTCCGCAGCGGGCCATGCCCGCAAAAAAGCGGACCAACCGTTGGTCCGCTGAGGGTAGCTATCGTAACGGGTGCCCGTTTCAAGCCGGTGCTGGCACGGGCACCGCCAGGGGTGCGCGGCCTGCGCGCACCCGGTGGACGTTCACACCGCATTCCAGGCGTTTCGCGACGTTTCAGGCCGTTTTGGTCGCACAACGGTGGCACAGCCCTCCCGCCAGCGCCACAGTGAGGCCAACACACCAACAGCCCGCCCCTACCGGAGACGGCCATGCAACTCACCCCTGTGATCGCCATCCACCTGAGCGCCGCGCTGGCGGCGCTGCTCATCGGCCCGGTGGCCCTCTGGGCGCGCCGCGGCCACGCCCAGCGAACCCCCCGCACGCTGCGGCCCCGCCTGCACCGCGCGGCAGGCTACGCCTGGGTCACGCTCATGCTCGCCACCGCCCTGTCGGCCCTCTTCATCCGCGACGCTGCCCTTCCCAACGTGGGCGGCTACACCCCCATCCACCTGCTCGTGCCGTTCACCCTGATCGGCCTGTACCTGGCCTTCGCCCATTTGCGCCGGGGCAACCTGGAAGGCCACCGCAAAGCCATGCTGGGCCTGTACCTGGGCGCCTGCGTCACCGCCGGCGCCTTCAGCTTGCTGCCCGGCCGCTACCTCGGCCAGCTGGTATGGGGCCACTGGCTGGGCCTGATCTAGGCGCCTGTGGGGCCAGGAGCACCAGGCCGTTGGCGACGTAGACGCCGAGTCGTGCCACGCTGCACTCGCTGACCTGGCGCGCGACCAGCGTGCCAGAATCGTTGCGCGGTGCCGCTCGCACCCCATGTGCCTGCCCACTTCCCACTTCCCACTTCCCACTTCCCACCCTGCATTCCCATGCACTTGCGCCCCGCACATGCTCTCTTGCACTGGCTGCCAGCGGACAGCCGCCCGGGCGTGTGGCGCCGCGGTGTCATCGTGTGGGGCGTGGCGCTGTGCATCGCGGTTGTCCAATGGATCGCCAGCCCGCACGAGCCCCCGTGGGCGGTGTCACTGGTGTACAGCTTCGCCATCAGCACCAGCATCTGGTTGCTGTCGGATCCTGTCCGCATCGCCCTGCACCGCTGGCTCGGCGCCGAACCGCCGCACTACTGGGCCTTTTCGTGGCGCACGGGGCTGCACCTGGTGCTGAGTGTGCTGCTGGGGTATGCCCTGGGCACCGGCCTGGGCGACGCCTACGCAGGCCGCTCCACCTGGGCGCTGCTGCAGCTCTCGCCGCAGCGTTTCTGGGTCTTTCTGCTGGGGTCGCTGGCGGTCAGCTGTGCGTTCTTCTTCTACTTCTACCAGCGCGAGCGCGCGCTGGAACTGCAGCGCCAGGCGACCGAGTCGCGGCTCAGGCTGTTGCAAAGCCAGCTGGAGCCGCACATGCTCTTCAACACCCTGGCCAACCTGCGCGTCCTCATTGACGTGGACCCGGTACGCGCCACCGCCATGCTTGACCGGCTCAACGACTACCTGCGCGCCACCCTGGCCGCCTCGCGCACCGACGCCGCGGCGGGCCACCAGCTGAGCACCGAGTTCCAGCGCCTGCGGGACTACCTGGAACTCATGACCGTTCGCATGGGGCCGCGGCTGCGTTACAACCTGGCGCTGCCCGACGAACTGGCTGCATGCCCCATACCACCGTTGCTGCTGCAGCCCCTGGTGGAGAACGCCATCCGCCACGGGTTGGAGCCCAGCGTGCAGGGCGGCGAGGTGCGTGTGAGCGCGCACCGCAGCAAGGGGCACTTGGTGATTGCGGTGAGTGACACCGGTGTGGGCAGCGAGGGCGAGCGCGCCGCCGGCTTCGGCCTCACGCAGGTGCGCGAGCGCCTGACCACCGCCTTTGCCGGACGCGCGCACCTGCACTGGGACAGCGCGCCCGGCCAGGGCACGCGCATCACCCTCACCCTGCCCCTGCCGCCCCCTGCCGCCCCCTGATAAGCCATGACGTTGTCGCCCATCCCCGCCACCGCCCTCATCGCCGAAGACGAACCCTTGCTCGCGGCCGCCCTGCAAGCGGAGCTGGCGCGCGCCTGGCCCGAACTGCGCATTGTCGCGGTGGTGGGCGACGGCACCAGTGCCGTGGCCCGCACCCTGGCGCATCGGCCCGCGGTGCTGTTTCTGGACATTCGCATGCCCGGCCTGAACGGACTGGAGGCCGCGGCCCAGCTGGTGGACCAATGGCCGCCCGGCGGTGAGCCCTTTCCTGCACTGGTGTTCGTCACGGCATACGACCAGTACGCCGTGCAGGCTTTCGAATCGCAGGCGGTGGATTACCTGCTCAAGCCGATCCAGGCCGCCCGGCTGGCCCGCACCGTCCAGCGCGTGCAGGCGCTTCTCTCCAACCGGCAGACTTCCAGCGACGCCATGGACCCGGGCACGCTGGCGCAGCTGCGTGCCCTGCTGGCGCCCGCCGCGGCACCGGCAGCACCGGCGTTGAACGTGATTCAGGCCAGCGTGGGCGCCAGCATCCGCCTGGTACCGGTGAAGGAGGTGCTGGCCTTTGAAGCAGCAGACAAGTATGTGCGGGTGCTCACCGCAGACACCGAACTGCTCATCCGCACGCCGCTCAAGGAATTGCTGCCGCAGCTGGACCGGTCGGTTTTCTGGCAGGTACACCGGGGCGCCGTGGTACGGGCCGAGGCCATCCACAGCGTACAGCGCGACGAGGCCGGCCGGCTCAGCCTGCGCCTGCGGGGCCACGCGCAGGCGTTTGCGGTAAGCCGCCTCTACGCCGCGCGCTTCAAACCCATGTGAGGCCGACACAGCCTCGGGTCTGTGCCGACCTCAACGGTGGCCGCGGCGGTCGTGGTGGTGCCTGTCGTGCTTGTGCTTGTGGCCGCGGTGGTCATCCCAGCCGCGCCGGGGTCCGTGCCCGCGGCCGGGGTGGTAGCTGGGCGCTGGCGCCACCACGATGGGACGCACATACGGGTAGGGATAGGGTTGGTGAATCACCACCGGGGCATGCTGGATGACGATGGGGCGCTGCTGGTACACCGGCCGGGGCTGCTGATACACCGGGTAGGGCGAGTAAGACGGGTAGCTTTGATGCACCACCACCGGCGGCGCGTTCGACACCCCGACCGCCACGCCGGGCGACTGCACGCCAATGGACCAGTACACGTCGCTCCCACTGCGCGCCTGCGCGGTCCCCAAGGTCAAGGCCCAGGCGCCGGTGACCAGGGAGGCCAGCATCAGGCCGCGCGCCCAGACCGAACTGCGGCGCCATTGGAATCGAAAGAAAGTGGCTTTCATGGGATCTCCTGTCCTGGTTGGTGGTGACGGCGCATGCCGTGCACCCAGGCTCGATTACAGGCAATCGGGCGGTCAGCCGTACCGCATGCCGCGTCAAAGGCGTAGCCAAACGTAACGCGCGGCGCGGCGCTTGCCGAGACCGGCAGAATCCGGACATGAGCACGTCTTCCACCCCATCGACCGCCCCATCTGCCCACGAAGCCACCGCGCAGGAGGTACTCGACTTCTGGCTGGGCGATGGCCTGCTCAACGACTGGCCCAGCACCGACCACCACACCCTGTGGTTCGGCGGCCAGGCGACCCACGATCACCAGATTGCCCAACGCTTCGGCGGGCTTGTGGCCGAAGCGCTGGCCGGCGGCCTCACCGACTGGGAAGACGCCCTGCACAGCCGCCTGGCGCTCGTCATCCTGCTCGACCAGTTCACCCGCAACGTGCACCGCGGCCAGGCCCGGGCGTTTGCAGGCGATGCGCGGGCACAGCACTTGGTGCGCGCCACGCTGGCGCGCCAGCAAGACCGCCTGTTGCCACGCGTGGGCCGCGTGTTTCTCTACATGCCCCTCATGCACGCCGAAGACCTGGCCCTGCAAAACGAATGCGTGGAACGCTTCAGCTACCTGGTGGACACCGCCACCGTGGAGCTGCGCGACACCTTGGCGAGCAACCTGCGCTTTGCCCGTCAGCACCGCGACATCATCGCCACCTTCGGCCGCTTCCCCTACCGCAACGCGGTGCTCGGCCGGCCCAGCACGCCAGCCGAGATCGAATTTCTGAAAGACGGTCCCCGCTTCGGGCAGTGAGGCGTAACGCCTGCTTACCGGCGTCACAGGATGGTCACAAACCCACGCAAAACGCCGGTACAAACGCGGTGTCGGCCCTGAGCGCTCCACCGAAGGAACGCCGGGCCGACGTCATGTGGGGGACCGGCCTTTGCGCCGCCATGCCACATGCCGACCGCCCGCGCCGGCTCAGGCCCGCGTCAGCGGCTGCAGGAACCGGGGCAGGCAGCTGGACAAACGCTCATGCACGCGGGCTTCATGCCGCTGCCACCCGATACCCAGCGCCACCACACCCAAGCCCAGCAAGGTGAGCGCAAACGGAAACCACAGGCTGTCGGCAAACACGCGGTATGACAGATGGCCCAGGTAGCCCGCCACGCCCAGCCCACCCAGCACCGTGAACACGCGCCGCCCGATGACCGCGCCCACGAACACCAGACCCACGTTGATCAGCGCATACAAAGCCTTGCCGAGTTCGTTCTCGCTGCCGCGCAGGCTCAGGCCAGCCCAGAACATCAGGGCGCCGAACAGGTAGAGCCAGAACGCGAAATCCTGCCGGTCTTCAGCCTCGGTGGCCAGGCGCGTGCGCAGGTCCACCCACACCGCCAGCGCGCAAGTGAACAGGCCGAACACCAGTGACACATCGCGCGTGAACCGCCAGTCGAAACCGTCCTTGGCCATGAGCATGTGCGCCACGTCCATGCTCAGGTACCACAGCGTCACCGCCACCGGCATCACCATGAAGGGCAGGCGGTAGCGCCACAGCAGCACCACCGCGGCGGCCAGCGTGGCCAGCTCCAGCGTGAGCCACCGTCCGTCGATCAGGCGGTGGTAATCGCGGTAGTTATCAGGACCACCCACCGGCCACAAGCCCAGGCCGCTCTGCAGCGCCCACACCGCCAGCGGCACCAGGCACACGGCCAGCGTGGCCAGAATGCCGGCCGGCGTGCGCAAGCCCTTGCCCAGCAGGTTGCTGGACACCAGCAGCGCGCCCGCCATGTAACCCAGCGCGAGCGCCAGCACGCCCCAGGGGCCGAACAACTCCCAGCCCAGCGTCATGAACAGTGTCATGGCGCCGATGGCCAGCAGACCGCCGAAGTAATACAGCGTGTTGGTGAAGCTGAAGCGCGGGCCGGAGGCCCGTGCTGGCCGAGGGCTGTGCGCCGTCCCCGGCGGCGGAGGGGCGGACACACCGGTCGGCCCCACCCGGGTAGGCGCGCCC
>JAGXRS010000123.1 GCA_018335615.1 Hydrogenophaga sp.
GGCGGTGGCAATTTCGGTGGCGGCGGTGCGTCGGGCCGGTGGTGAAGCACCCATGAACAAGCTGACCTTGCTGCTCAAGCACCTCTGGCTGGATGTGTCCGACACCGAGCGCGCGATTCCCCCTGACCTGGTGCAACGCCTGGCGCAACGGGTTGCCGCCAGCGAACAACGCCACACCGGGCAGATCCGCCTCTGTGTGGAGTCGTCGCTACCGGCGAGCTACCTGTGGCGGCTGGGACCAGACAACAGCCTGGGAGAACTCATCCGGCAGCGGGCGGTGACCCTGTTTGGCAAGCTGCGCGTCTGGGACACCGAGCACAACAACGGTGTGCTGATTTATGTGCTGCTGGCCGAACACGCCATTGAGATCGTGGCCGACCGGGGGCTGATGCGCGAGGTGGACGCCACGCACTGGCAAGGGGTGGTGGCGCACATGGCCCGCGCATTCGGCGACCACCGTTACGAGGACGGCCTGACGCTGGCGCTGGAAGAAACCTCCGCCGCGCTGGTGGCCCACTTTCCTCGATCCGACGGGGCCGGCGACCACCCCAATGAACTCCCGGACACGCCGCTGCTGCAATGAGCCCAGTCACAAAACCGGCGGCACCGGTAGCGCGAGCAGCCAGCGTCGATCTCCGGGTCGCTAGGGCTCGTTCGTGAAAGTGACCTGGTAGGCGTAGTTGCCCGGTTGCAGCTCATCGAACACGATGGCGGCACGGTAATCGTCTATGCGGATCACCGCTGGCTTTTTCATCTCGATCTTGACCGACTGCACCTTGGGGAGCATCGACTTTTTCGGCAGCATCACCACCAAGCTGGCGCCGCGCAGCGGCCGGTTTCCACTCACCGTGACGTCGAACACAAGGCGTTTGCCGTTGTACGACGTAGACAGCTTCAGGCGTTCGCGTTCGCGCCACCAATCGGCCACCTCCCCGGCCGAGGCCATCCACAACCGATCACCGCGCTGCTTCAGGTGATCCAGAAAACCCGGCATGGCCTGGATCAAAACGCCGTCGGCGTTGAAATTCTGCGTGTGCACACTCAACCACGCCAATGCGCCGTTCTGGAAGGCCAAGTCGAAGTCGGCCATCAGCGCTTGTGTGGTCTGCTCAGGGCTGAGCTTTTCCCAGTACAGATTGATGTCATCGCGCTGGGTGCGGGGCAGCACAATCAGGGCCTCATCTGGCCGGACCCCGTCGAGCTTGGCCACCAGGGGAAGCCGCGATTCGGAGCGGTTCGGGTCAGCGGCATGGTGGCGGATACCCGCCTGGTGAATCAGCCGCTCGGTGGTCGCGTCGTAACCTTCGGTCGGCGCGCGAAAGCCCGTGGCGCCGGTGAGGCCCGAGATCGCCGATGCCAGTTCGGCCTGCATGGTTTGAATGCGCTGCGCCTGCAAGCTGGCCGGCTGGCCCTTGAAACTGTCGTGAACGTCGCCGTGAAAGCCAATTTCGAATCGTCGGGCAATCCGCGCCAGCACCTCGGGAAAGAGTTTGCCAACGGAGGTGAGCACATAGAACGTGGCCGGGTAGTTGGCAGCCTCCATGAGGTCGGCAAACAGCATGGCGTTCGGAAACCCGTCTTCGGTATCCATTTCGATCACCTGGGCCGCGAGCTTTCCGTTGGGCCATGCCGCCCGCACCATCACAGGCCTGCGCTGCAGCCAGGAGAGCGTGTCATCAATGAGGGCGTAGGCGGCCGTTGGACGTGCCTCCCAGGTGGATTCGGCAAAGGCAAAAAAGGCCGCACGCCCCGTGTCGTCAGCCCGTTCCGAATACACCACCGCGCCTTCGTCCTTGCGCTCAGGATCCAGAATGCGCGCCCAGTTCATGAAACGCCCGGCCGTCATGTCCCCTTTGACGCGCAGCAAGGGCTCCGCGGTGGCGCCCAGCAGGACGCGCTGTCCGGCTGCCTGGGTGTGCGAGACTGGTGACTCCCCGTCCAGGATCAGATAATGGATGTCCTCACTCGGTGCTATCTGACCCACATGGCGCACCCCCATGTTCTCCAGGAACTGCCAGCTTTCCCACTCACCATTGCCGTTGCGGGTGCCGGTGGCCCAAGTGGCCAACAGGGCACCGCCTCTGGCGCGGAAGGCCTGCAACTCGCGGCGATCCTCCTCGCTCAAGGCGACGGCCGATGGCAGGATCACCACCCCTTCTTTCTGCTTGCGCAACTGCGCGCTGTCGTCAATCTCCTTGAAATCAACCCGACGGTTGTGAAAATAGTTGCGCCAAGGAACCAGCAGATTTTCGTAATTGCCGCCGGCGCCCGAAAAATAGGCCCGGGTACTGGGTGACGCATAAAGAATCACGGTGCGGCCAGCCGACGCATGGGAGATCAACCAGCCCTGTGCCCCCAAGACGGGCGAACTCCACCCCAGCGACTGCATGATGATCATGTACACGACCGCCGGTATCGCCAGGCCCAGAATGACCATGGGGGCCATGAACACGCCGACACGTCTGAAAATGGATGGCGCGGCGACGCCGTCGTGGGGAAGGGACTGCATGTCAAGGTTTATCCGAGGAAGGCTGCGATGCAGACTCGGGTATATAGCGTTTGAGGAAAATGGGTTCACGGACCACTTTGGCATCGGGGTCTGTGTTGACGGATTTGGCCTTGGGCTTGCGTTTGTCTCGCAGCTTGAACGCCGCATAGGCGCCCACGCCAATGATCATGGTGGCAATCGTCGTCACCAGGATGACGGTGGCCAGAATAGAGACCAGATCCATGTCAGAGTTTTCCTTCCCGGTCGAGTTTTCCCCAGGTCATCGTATTGCCACGCCACTCTTCAATCGTGGCAAAGACCTTGGACACGTCAATGATGTTGATGTAAAAAAGCCTGAACATCACGGCATAGATGATCAGTGAAGGGTCTTCTTCTTCGATGATGATGCAATAAGCGGCCGCCACCACATCCAGCACCGTCAACTGCATCCACCACAGGAACAGCAGTGTGGCCAGGCCGTACTGGATACCGACGTAAGCAAAAAATATATTGCCCATCAACGTCGAAAAGGGCCACATGATGCCCTCGAACAGCATGTACCAGAGAATGAAGCAATTGACCCCTGCTTTCTTGGGCTGCCACAGAGCTTGGCTGTGCTTGCTGGTGGCCTGAAGAATTCCACGCGTCCAGCGGTAGCGTTGCTTGAGCAGGTTGAGCAGGCTGCTGGGGGTTTCCACCCATGCCACCGCCGTGGGCTCGTAGGCAATATGCCATCCGCGCATCAGCATCTTGAGGGTCAGGTCGCAGTCCTCGGCGAACGTATCATGATCGTAGCCGCCCACCTCTTGGAGCACCGTCTTGCGAAACATGCCCAGCGGGCCCGGAATGATGTTCACGGTGCGCATGAAGCTCTGGGCCTTGCGGGCCATGGCCAGCCCTTCAATGTATTCCAGCGCCTGAATCCGCGACCAGATATTCTCGCGGTTGATCACCTTCACATTGCCCGCCACAGCGCCCACGCTGGGGTCCTCGAAATGGCGAATACAGGCCCGCAAGGTGTTGCTGGAGAGCTTGGAATCGCCATCCATGTTCAGGATGAACTCCCCGCGGGCCACGCTCATGCCGGTGTTCAACGCTTCAGCCTTGCCACCGTTGCGCTTGGTGATCACGCGCACCGGCACCCGATCCTGTTCTTGTGCCACTGCAATGGCCTTCTCGTAGGTGTCATCCGTCGAACCATCGTCAATGACGAGAATTTCGTAGTTCGGATAATCCAGCAACAGCAGCGAACGAATGGCCGCCTGAATGACAACACCTTCGTTATAAGCCGGGACCACCAGCGAAATCATGGGCGTCAAGCCACCCTCACTGTACATGGCGAGCGTGGGCTTTCTACCTTTGTACAAAGCCTCCAGGTGCTCCATGAAAGAATAAAAAATCAATACGGCATACCGTATCACCAGCAAGAACAGGAAACAGATGAGGTAATACGACATGCCGGCGAGAATGACATTCTCGAGCAACACCGTAAAGGAACCCTGCATCGCCAATGCACGGCTATACAGGTACGCCAGCAAGGCCAGCATGCCGAGAACGACAACCATGACCCATGCATAGCGAAATACCCGCTTCAAGGCCAAAGTTTTTCCAGATTGACGCTAGCGGACCGTGCCCGATAGGCCGAATTGTTCCGTTGGCTGGACATCGCCCACAAGCTCAGGCTGACGGCCACGTCCGTGGCAATCCAGCGCTTGCCACCTGCGGACACACTCCAGCCGTTGCCAGCATCTCCGAACAGGCGGCCGCTCAACTGAGCCGATGTGTACACCGTCCAGTCGGTGTCACTCCACTCGCCTCTCAGGCCTGCATAAGCTGTGCCCGAACCCTGCTCAGGCGACCAATAGCTGGGTGCATAGAACTTGGTCTCACGGGTCTCCATGCCCAGATACGGCTTGAAGGCCTTTCCCAGCGGGCGCCAGGCGGTATCCAGGTTCAGTCCGCTGGTCAGCAGGGTGTTGTCGTCGGAAATACGGAAGTGATTGAGACGACCAGAGAGTCGGCCCACCGCAAAATCGTGCCAAGTGCTCACGCCCAGGTGCACAGCGGTCAGGCCCGCCGCCAGCGCATTGGGGTTCACAGCGGCCCGTCCCCAGTTCACGCGGCCCAGTTGGACCGATGTGTTGTAGGGCTCGTGGCTCAGGCCCACGCTGCCAAACAGGGTGTGGTTCTGCGTCGGCACGCTCAGTTCAAACCTCGGTTTGAAGGCCGTGTTCAAGTCCTGATAACGCAAGCTCACGTCCTGCTGCGACGCTTCGATACCGGGCAATTCATCCCTGACCTTGCTCGTTTCCACCTCGAAAATCCGCGTGCCACTGGCATCCCGCCACCGGTGGTTGATCGTGGCAAACCGACGCTGCTCGTCAGAAGAGTCGCTGGACCCGCCCAGGCTCACGGCGGTGCGCGGACTGAGTTCACGCGCCGTCAGCTGCAGACCTGCCACGGCATCGGCATTGTTGGGATCACGCGCGAGCACGCTGCGATACAGAGGAGCTGCCTCGTGGTCCAGGCCACGCCAGCGCTGAACATTGGCCAGACCGAGGTTGGCAGCATCGGCGTACCGGCCGCTGGCCAAGCCTCGGTACACCGGTGCGGCGTCTACCAATCGGCCTGTCCAAGCCAAACTGTTGGCCATCATCAGCCGCAGCCCCTCATCGGCGTCTCCTTGAGCCATCAAGGCCAGCCCCGCCGTCCCGGCGGCCTGGTAGTTGCCCGCAGCGTAAAGATCGGCAATCCGTTGCTCGTCGGGCTTTAGCGCGGGCAAGTCAACGCTGGGGGACTCCGCGCTGGGGGCTGGGGGAATGTATTGAAAAGGGGCAAGCAAGTTGAGGCCACCAAGGCCGGGAACGCCGCCAGGATAGTCGACCCCCGCATTGGGCGCCCGAAGCCTTTCATCGGCCAGACAGGCCATGGGCAAACCCAGGCACAGCAACCATGGCAAGAGCCGAGACCGGTTTTTTGATGATGCGCCGCGCAGAGACGGAACGTGATGTTTGTTCATGGTGTTTCGGCTAAGAGGTAGGGTGGCATGTGTATAAAACAAACGACAAAAAGAAGCCCGAGCTTCCTTGCACTGACGGCTTCAATTCACGCTTCGCTTGGCCCTGGGTGCTTCAGATTGTCCAAAAACAGGGCCGTGCAGATCGTCGTCGGCATCGAACACAATGTCCTCGATCGGCTGGTTGTGTGCATTGATGTAAATGCTGTCGACGAGGACAGGCTCAGCGCGGTCGAAAATTCGCGCGTACGCGGTATTGGAACGCCTGGCCGGCTCAAAATCCAACCGGAGAACCTCGTGGTCTTCTTCATCGGAGGACGCGGCCCTGACATTCACCACATGTGGTGCGAAAGGCCGGTTATCAGCTGTCGATTTCGGTGGGTGCTCGCCGTTCCTCGGCTGTGAGAGGCCGGATGGCTGCAGCACGGCCGCGACATCGTGAACGGATGTGAAATCGGGCCACGTACCACGCTGAACGGCATGCAACAGTTCGCCCAGACTCAACCGAATGTCTTCACGGTCGTTCGACAGCCTGTCTTGACTGAACACAGCCCCCACAGGGAGACCCAGAATGATTTGCAAGGTTTCCAGCGCCTGGGTTTTGGAGTCCGTGCTCAGGCATATGTAACAATGATTGTCGTCCGCCGTGATCAACTCACCCAATCGGGCCGATCGGTCATATCGCCTGACGATATCGCCCATGTTCATTCCTTGGACAGGCGTACCCACCACCACGGTGCAGGGGACAGTATCCGGACTGACCTGGTCCAAGACCAGCCCCAACTCGCGCAAGAAGTCTTTTGGCTTGAGATAGCCTTTGTACTTTTGCAATGTCGCGCTTAGCGGCTTGGTGTTGGCGGGCGAAGTCGCCGTCTGGGCCGTGAACTGCTGCCCCAACAATTGCGGTGGGTACATGTTTTCGCGCACGATCGACATCGCCATCTGGGCGTGATCTGAAGCCTCGTAAAGGCCCGAGTCGAGTGTTGTCAACTGATAATTTTTGGCAACGGTAACAGCGGTGGGTGATTGCCAATAATCGAAGCTGAGCGCAAGCCCATCTTTCTCACTTCCCAAACGAACAATACCGTCCAGGCTGTCCATGATCGCGTTGACCGTGCTGCTGTGCGCATCGCTCAAACGCGAGAAAACCAACAGCGCGGTAATGCCCTTCCTGGCAAACCATTCCTTCAGGACGCTGACCTGCTCATCCGCCAAAGATACATCGTGCAGACTGAGCAACTCATCTGCTTGGTCAAACACAAGATAACTGTTTTCCGGAATACCAAAATCCTCCAGCTCGCTGACGAATCTGGAGGCCCCGAACTGAAACATCTTCTTCAGAAAATTGTCCTGAAGCATGAACAGCTGCAAGCGCTGGGCCGCGACCAGCGCTGCCGTGTCGAGACGGGCAAGCGACTCAATGCGCTGAATGAACTGCGCCGGATTGGCCGAGACGATCACGGCACTCTCGAGACCATCCTCCAGTGCGCGAGCGATGCTTCCAGCCAGCAGGGGAAACCGAGCCGAAGTGGTTTTGGCGATCAGCACGTATAGCCCGCCCCCCAGCATGCTGCTGGCGAGGTCGGGGAGTCCGCGGATACCGATCCGCACGACAGTCCCCCGTGAAACCGGGGCGGGTGCATCATCCATAGTTGGGCCGAAACATTCAAGGTTTACGTTCAACCATGATGTTACACTAATGTAGTATACTTGCGTCTTGTTTCATACGGTGACTGCGTGGGGCATCACACATACTGGTCAATTTGGTATCAAGCCGCACACCAACGGGCCGGTCACGCCGCGCCCACCACCGGACAGCCCAAGCCCTGCAGCAGAACGAGCCAGCAGGTGAACGTCAGGCCCAGCTCGACGCCCCGCCTGTCACACCCATTCGTTGGCTAGATCGTCAGCGGTTGATGAGCGGTGCGCTCCCTGAACAGGACAGGGCTGCCCAGGTGGCGGCCCTCAAGTGACCGGCAACGGCCTTCACGTCTCTTTCAGAAACGCACCAAATATTCAAACTCGCCCACCGGTAAGACCTCGAAAATCAGAGCCGTGCGGAAGGCGTCCACGGGGTGAATTTTTACGCCGTCAGCATGACCTTGGCGGGTGCGCACCGTGGGCAAGGCGTTCTTGAAAGGATTGGTGACCATCACCGTCAAGCCCCTCACCTGCCCAGGCTGTGCGACTGAAAGCTGAATCACCATGTCCTGATGTGGGCCGCTGTCTTTGCTTCGATCAAGTTGCTTGACTTTGACACGTTCGCGCTCGCGCCACCATTTCGCCATCTGGTCACCGCGTGCTATCCATAATCGGTCTTGGTACGTTTGTACATGCTTGACGTACGCAGGCATCACTTTCGGTAACATCCCGTCGTCAACGTAGTGCTGCGTGTGCACGGACAGCAGCCCCAGAGCACCGCCCTTGACCACCAGATCAAGGTCGTGCTTCATGGTTTCCAGCACCTTTGGTGGGCTGAAACCAAGCTTGGCATAGCTCACGTCGTCGTATTGTGTGCGCGGCAATACCACCAGTGCATCCTCGGGCCCCAAGGCGGGATTGGCTTTCGAAAAAAATGGAAGGCGGTCTTCGGTTGAACTGGGATCAGCGGCATGGTGCTCAATGCCGTGCTTTTGAAGCAAGATTTCCGTATTGACATCGTACGATTCGGTTGGCGCCCTGAAACCCGTGGCCAACCGCACATCGTCTCCAAGAATGCTTCGCATCTGCTTTTGCATGTTGAGGATCCGAGCCTCCTGTTTGGCAGGATCGTCCTTGGCAAAACCTATGTGCACATCGGCGTGGTATGCAATTTCATGCCCCCTGGCCAGCAACTCTTTTACTATTTTGGGGTACTTGATCGCTTCCGATGTCAAGCTGTAGAAGGTCCCGCGCGCACCGATCGATTCCAGGTCTTTGGCGAAGCTGGGAGCTGAGAAAAACTTGTCCTCGGTGTCCATCTCCATCAAGTGGGCAGCCTCCTTGCCGTTGGGCCAAGCGGCCTTGAATGCCTTGGGCTGGCGCCGGAGCCATGCAATCGTGTTGTCGAGCATCGACAGGATTTCGGCTTGCGATGTAAAACCCCAAGCAGCTTCTGGAAACGAAAAATAGGCGCTGCGATTTTTATCTGTTTCATGATAAGCGACAGTCCCGATGTCTCCTTCATCGTCTTTTTCACGGTTCCAATTCATGCTGACCGCAGCCAAGTGGGGAGACTCGATGCGAAGCATGTTCTGGACCGCATCACCCATGTACATGCGGCGCCCTGAGGGGATGGACCAGCTCAGTGGACCATCGCCAAAGGGCATCATGAACCAGTGGTCGTTGTTGGGCCGGCGAAACTCTCCCGTGACCCGAACCTTGAACAACTCACCCAGAAAATCGTAACCGACCCATGCGCCCGTCGCATCTCGGGTTCCCGTCATCCAGGTTGCCAACAGGCTCCCTCCCGAAGCCGCAAAGTCCCGAATCGCCTGACGCTCCTGCGCATCCAGCACTTCCGATGATGCCAAGATGAGAATTCCAGGCTTGAGCTTGCCGATCAATTCCTCGCGACCGACCTCGGTAAAACACTGGCAAGCTCGTCTCAGGTATTTTCTCCATATCATCAAAGACGTGTTATTGGAACTACCCTTGGCCTGCTGATACTGGGCAGTCAGGGGACTCAGATAAAAATAGATGGGCGGCTCCGCAGTGGATTTTGCCCATGCACCGAGCGAGGCAAACACCATGACCACCCCGATCAGAACGCTACGCACCTTCATGAATTGGAGCCTCCAGTTGATGGACGTTCAAAGCGCACGACCCAGTGGTATTCGCCAGGCGCCAGCCCATCCAGCACGACAGCTGATCGCCAGGCATCCACGGCCACTGTTCGAGGAGCCGGATGGGAGTTGTGGGCGGCAGATAATCGCATGACACTGTTCATCTCGGGCAGGTTGATCCAGACGGCCGGAGCCCGCTTCAAGGCTGGGCCGGGTGCAATGCTGATGCTCAGGTGCAGTGATTGATTGACCACCCCCAATTGGACGCTCACGCGCTCGCGCTCATGCCACCATTGCGCAACCTGACTTGCGGTGGATAGCCATTTTTGCATGCGCCGCGAACCGAGATAATCAAAAACTTCTACGCGCTGGACATCGGTCAATTCATTGCGACTCGGGAGTGGAACAATCGACAGGCCCGCCATTTGCTCCGATAGCTGCAGTTCCTTGAAGAAGGGTTTCAGGCCGATCTCCGGATCACAGTTGTCCACCAGCTCATCCGGACCTTCTTGTGTGCGCGGCAACACCAGCATGCGTGTGGACAGGCTTGCGCCACTGGACGGCATGGGCGAAGATGGGCCATTTCGCTCGACTGGAAGAAACGGCAACCGTGCTTCAGAAGAGTCCATTGTGCCCAGAAGATATCCAAATGCTCGCTCTCGCAAAAGGCTTTCGGTGTTCCTGTCATAAGAGTCCATCGGCGAACGAAAGCCCGATGATGGCGTCATCTCCAAGCCATGCTGGCGCAGGGTATTGAGCATGTTGTCCAACCGCTGGGCCTGTACATCTGCCGGCTGTTCACGAAAGTCGTTGTATTTGTCGCCCATATAGGCGATTTCATGCCCGGTGGATTGCAGACGCTTCAATCGGTCGGCAGACTTGGCCGCCGTCTCATTCACCACATAATAGGTGGCGCGCCCACCGGCTTGCTCCAACAACTTGGCGCTTTCCATATCGCGATCCGTAACGGGTCCCGCGACGTCGACGGCCATCACGAGTGCGCTGCGGTAAGGGTGAGGCCATGACGCTGTGTAGACCGATGGCAGACGCAGCAGCCACAACAGAGCGTTGTGCGACAGCGCCTCCATGAGTTTCGGATCTGCGCTCACCCACAGTTGCTCGGAGTAGCCCAGGATCACCGATCGCGAACGCAGACCAGAGCGCTCAATGCGCTCGTCAAAGACCACGTTTGCACTGACCTTGTCCAGCGCCACCTTGCGTGACCAGTCCATGATGTGCACGGCCGTGTGACCGCCTGCCAGCCGCAACGGATACAAACCCTTGACCCGATCCATCCAGATGCGCATGCCCGCGGGCAGATGGTGGCTGACCGGGCTGTCGCCATGCGCAATCAGGAAGTTGTCCTGGGGATCGTTTTCGGTGTCTCCGACCACCTGAACGCCGAGCGTCTCCTCCATGAACCTGAAACCCACGTCTTGACCGCGCTCATTTCGCACACCCGTGAGCCACGACGCCAACACGCTCCCGCCTTTTCCACGAAAGTGGGCTATGGCATTCTGCTCTCGCTCAGAAAGCGCGACAGCAGACGGCAGTATCAAGGTATTGACAGGCGTTTTTTCCAATTGCTCAACCGACGTGATGAGCTCAAAAGGAATTCTGTATTTCCTCAAAAATACCTGCCATTGCTGGACGTTGATTCGACCGTCAAATTCCGTCTTGGCCCAATACGCTTGGGCGACAGGTGACGCATACACCACCACCATTGGCGTTTGAACAGATGGCTCCTGCCGGGCAGCATGAACGGCGCCCTCCGAGATTGGCGTGGCAGGCCGCGCGGCTCGTTGCGTGGGCACGACGGTAGGCTCAATGACCTGCGCGTGAAGCGTGGTTGGCAAACCACCAATACCAGACAACAGAACCAATCCCCACATTAACCTGAAGAACCACCCGTCAAGATGTTTCAAAGGAATGAGCGAACTCACGACTGCAAGCATTCATTTGGCCCTTCAGATCCATTCATATCAATCCACCTTAGCATAATATAGTATTATAAAAACACCCTCTTGGCCTGGCGGACTGGCGCTTGAGCATTCGCCTCATTTGTTTTATTTTGCATAGTGAAATTTCTTAGGATTTGACGTTCTGGAGGTTTCTGCTTCAGCACGGGGGACGGCCCGCCCGCCTGCATACGCGTGACGTCCATCCGTCCTCACCAGCTGTCCTGCAGGGATGAACGAGACGAGTCTGTCGCAAGACGGGCAAGCCGTCAGCGTGATCCTGGCTCAGTGTCCGGTAGGGGCTGCGTGCCTCTGCAGCTGGCTGAACAGGTCGAGAAGAAAAATGGCACAACACCCTTTTGTTGCAGATACCCCGTCTGCCTCTACCCATCCGCTGGCGAAGGCAGCCAGGCGCCGGCCTATCCGGCATCGGCATCTGTTACGCGCAACAGCGATTGGCTTGTTGCTGTCGTTTCCGCTTCAACCCGCGTTTTCGACCGACACGAGCGAAATCCCGACCGTTGACGATGGGGCCAGCACCCATCGTCTGCGACTGTTCATGGAACGGCAAAGATCCTTGGCCACCTCGAACGGGAGAGGCGTGACGGAGCTGACGCCAGAACGCCAGCAAGAACGCAGCGAACTGCTGCGAGCTGGAGAAGAAGCACTGGGTCGACGGGATGTGGCCGCGGCATTGGAAGCGTTTGAGCGCGCGACCTATATGCTGCACGGCATCGACACGGATGCGTCCCTGGCCAGAACCTATATGCAGAGCGGTCAATACCAAAGAGCCTTGGCCCTGGGTTCGCATATGGCGGGTGTGCACACGGATGTCGAAGGTGGCTCGGTGCTCTACATCTGGCTGCTGCATCTGGGCGGACAGTCCGCTACCGCGAAGCGCTTGCTGCAACTGACCCATGAGCGCTGGCCTGAGCATGCGCTGCTGGATCTGGTCAAACAGCAACTGGGTCAGTCCGACCCGCTGGCCACGGGCCCCTTGCTGAAACCGCCCATTCGGCTGGCACCATATGGCGACAGTGCTCACCTCCCGGCCTCTGCGCGTGTGGTGGGCACGGCCACGCTGCTTCGTAACGGAACCACCGTTTTGGTACCTGCCGCTTTGCTCTCCCGTACGAGCCAGATGTGGCTGCGCAACGGGCTGGGGCAATTGGCACAAGCCCAGCCTGGCTGGCGTCCGGTGGGGCCTCACCTGGCCCTGGTGCCGTTGGCCACTGCCCTGCCTGTGGCCGAATACCAAGGGGTGGCCCCTGACGACCCGCTTCCGGGCAGCCGTGCCCTTACCGTGGAGTACGTACCGTCCAGCGACGCCCATCCTGCATGGCCCGTGATGCGCGTGGGCACCCTGGGTGAAGTCCTGGCCATGACGGGCGGCGGACCTTTGTTTGACACGAACGGTCGCCTGACCGGCATCGCTCTAGGTGAGGGTGCGGGCCGTCCGCATCACTGGCTAGGGGCTTCTCAGTTGCAGAGCGCATTGGCGGCCCTGGATGGCACATCCCAGCCACAACCGTTTGGTCCTGTGACCGATATTGATCCCCGTGGTCGTGATGCCCTTGCCCAAGTCTACGAACGCAGCCTGAGAACGAGCCTGCAAGTCATTGCCGTCGCGCCGCCCTGAAGGGGATCGGGACCCCACAAAAGGGGAGGCCAGCGCGATGGCAGGCAAATGGGCACCGTGCCAATCAATCGAGTGGCTTCAGCAGACCGTCCACACCATTGGCTTCGCGTCGTTCGAGAAAATAGTTGACCAACTGGCCGTTGTCATAGCCGAGCATGAAGAACGCCATGCCGCCGAGCTTTTCGGTTTTAAGGTAATGGCTCTTGAGATCCAAGCTCCACCAGTCTTCGAACCAGCCTTCGACAAATTGCCCATTGTCTTTTTTGAACTGGTAGTAGGAGGACCCGCTCGCGGGGTCGTGGGTTGCGCCGTGCTGCCTGACGCGGCCCTGGATGTCGAACGGAAACTCCGGTAGTCGGCCCGCCGGCATGGGCGCAAATGTCGTGGCCACGCCTTCCGCCACGGTGGGACTGCGCAACTGACGATCTTCGACGGGCCATTCATAGCCGTACAGAGGAAACCCCAACAGCAAGCGCTCCCGAGGCACGCCAAGCGCCAGGCCGCTGGCCACTGCTTTGCTCCAGGTGACCGCCTCGTCGCCCTTCAGCGGAGCGACCGGCCCCGCACGCTGGCTACCCTTCCAGTGTGCATCGTATCCCTGCAGCACCACATGATCCACGTGCTGGAGTGTGGCTTCGTCATACAGTTGCGACGCGCCACCCATCGGAAAAAACACCGACAAGCTCCTGGGCGAAGACCATTGGCGCAAACCTTTTGAAAGGCGCAAGATGAAACGGCGGTACTGGGCAATGGCTTCAGAACGCACGGGGGTGTAGAGCTCGACATCCAGTTGCAGCCCGGCAACGCCGTCCTGACCTGCCAACGCCAAGCATTCATCCAGCAAGCGTTGCGTGGCGCCAGCAGAAGCGAACAGCTGTTCAAACGCCGACACCTCGAACAGCGTGAGCGTCAAGTCCAGGGGGAGGTTGTGCTGTTGAACTGCCTGGCGCAAGTCCCCCCACCTCTCGGGCCAACCATGGCGCTCGGTGATTTCTCCAGTTGCGTTGATCTTGAGGTCAAAGAACAGCAAACGGTCCAGTTCGCGCAAGGGCGCGCTGCGCCAACTCTCGGGAAGCCACCAGCCGATGTAGGCCCAGGCCTTGGGCCGCTGAGCCGCAGAGGGCGGCGTGCACATCAGCAGCGCCAGCAGCAAGCCAAGATCTCGGCGGCGCAGCATCAATCTTCGAGACTGTCGATCAACCAGTCGGTCACGCTCTGGATGTTCAGGCTGGCCTTGCAGCCTGGCTTGTACTGGAGCACCGGCCGTTCAAACGCCAACGCCTGGGCTACCCGCACATCCTTGTAAACCGCCACGGGCACCAGCTTCTTGGAATAGTTGGCATACAGTGCCGAGCGCACCTGATGGCCGAGCTTGCTGTTGATCGGCATCTGGTTGATGAGGATGTTGATGTCCTCGAATTCAGGACGATGGGCTGTGAACTCCTCAACAAGAGACTCTATCTTGGGCAGGGTCGCATAAGAGGCGGCATCCGCCAGCACCACCACCATGGCGCGGTCAGCCGCCATCAGGGCTTGTTCCAGGTAGGGGGTGGGCCCCGGCGGCGTGTCCAGGATCACGACATCGAAGCCTGCGGGAGCGAGCGAATGGATCCCGTCAGACACCCAGCGTGGGTTTTTCTTGAGCTCTGCCTCGAAATCTTCCAGTTCGTTGCCGCTGACGCGGCCGAAGGGAATGAATTTGATCCCAAACGGGCTGTCAAACAGTGACGCAGGCGAGATGCCCTCACGTACCAGGCCGGCTATTTCTCCAGGATCCATGCCCAGGTGCAGGCGTTGCGCGTTTTGCGGATCCAGGTCGATCAAGGCAACATGCTTTTTCCGCTGGGCAAGGGCCACCGCGATGTTGGCAGCCAAGGTGGTCTTGCCTGCCCCGCCTTTACCGGAAATGAATGCAATTGTTTTCATGGGATTTGCCACTGGAAAGACTCGGTTTTATTGACTTTGGAGGCATCCCTGAATCCAAGCGATCTGTTTATGTGTGTGCGCAATGATTTTCCCCCATATGGACCGCCACCATGCCGCCCTCAAGGCGCCGACCGGTAGCGTCTGGCCATCAGAGCGCGCAGCGGACGGTACGCCAAAGCTGCCAGCAGGGCACAAATCAAGAGCACGAGGAACCCCAACAGCATCGGCTGGTCTTGGAAAAACCAGCGCAGTTTGCTCAGGGTCGGCAAGGAACCGACATGGTAGGTTTCGCTGACTTGGGCATGGCTGACTGTCTTGTCATGAATCACGACGAAGTCGCCCTTGATCGAGCCCACCCGCTCGGGATCGGTCAACACGTCCGATATGCTGTTCAACTCGTCGGATTTGTCGGCATGCAGGTACACCACACTTCTGCCTTTGGCCAGGGGTGACTCGAAAGCCATCAGGGCGGTCAGGCCACCGCTCCCGCTCAGGTTCAGGTTGCCTTTGGTGGGCGGGGTGGCCTGCACGTCCTGCTGTTCCCAACGGTAAGCAGGCCGCCACGCAATCGACGGCTCCCGTACCCGACGCTCATTGCCTTTTTGCACCATGGGCAGGCGGTCTGCCCATTGGCTCATCAAGTCCTGCCGTTTTTCCGACCCCACCACGATCAGATCGCGGGCCGACACGGCGGCGATGTCGGCCGCGGTCACCACCACGTGGCGCAACGCAGGGTAGGCCGTGGCCTCCCCCATCTTGCCCATGAGCGCCAAGTAGGCGCTCAACTCCTGTGCGTTGGGCACAGGCGGTAGAACCACCGCGGTTTCCGACAAGTCGGCCATACGCGTGAACGGAAAACCAATGTTGGCGAAGTACGCCAGGTTGGGCAGGGCGACGTAGTGCGGAAAACGGCTGAAGTCCAGCGTGGACTCCGCATCGATGGCCGCCTGAAGGTTCTCAGGTGGCATGTTCTGGCATTCGCCTTCCTTGCGAACGTCGAAGTAGTAGCTCATTTGCAGCTGATCACGCCCGCCAATGGCATACGGTGGAAGGAACAGCATTTCCCGCTGCAGGGCAGCTTTGCCTGCCGCGGCGGGTCGGACGCCATCTGCCTGGTCCTCTTTCTTGTCCGGCCAGTTCAAGCCGAGCGTCTGTATGAAACTGGCGTTCAGGTTGATGTTCAGGCTGGAATTGTTGTGAAGCGGCAGGCGTGTGGCCCGGTACTTCAGGTCGAAGGGCACGCCGGGCGAGCGCCAGGTGAACAAGTCAGGCGAGACACGGTAGTTCACCCGGATCACTTCCGGGTAGTAGCCCTGCACCCTCAGCTCTTCAAGACGCACCAGCTCACCGAACTTCACGGGTCGGTCGATCGGAATCCAGGCCGGTGCGTCGTAGGGTTTGCGCGGCGCGGTTTCGGTGTCCTCGGTGACGGTCACGCGCTGGCCTGTCAGCGTCGTGCTGAACAACGCAATGGCACGGGCGGCACGGGCCAGCGCCTGCTCGTTCTCGCCACTCACCACCAGCAGCCTGGCCTGTGCATTGAGCGGGTGAGGCAGGATGGCAACACTGGCGCTTCGGGCGCTCTGGAACTCTCTCAGACGCTCATTGCCCTGCAAGAACACCACCGCGTTGCCCTCGGGCAGGGCGTCGAGCAATACCGGGAACTGCGCGCCACGGGTGCCCGCCTGGAGCCCGAACCATGAGGCGACCACGCCAGCCGCCTGGAGTGTGCCGAAAGAGGGTGCCTGGGCAAATACGAAAGGCAGCTTCAAGGGGCCGTTTTCGCGTCGGTCCAGAAAGGGAAAGGGCAGATGCTTCAGGTCGCCCACCCTTGACACGGGTGCCAGCGTCAAGTCCAGGCGCCCCTGATCGCTCAAGGTCAGCCAGAGGGAAGAGTGAAACGGATCTTCGCATTGACGGGTGTAATGCCCGATGAAATTGAAGCGCAGGTTGTTGTTCTCGGCGAACAGGCGCGGGTCCAAGTTGTATTCCCGGGTGTTGCCCACCCCTTTGTCCTTGGGCAGGGGTTCCACCGCGACGATGCGCTCGTTGAGCAAGACCTTGAGATGGCTCAACTCCGGGATCAGGGCCGGCGAATAGTCATAGGCCATGCTCAGCTTGGCGGCCACCACGACCTCGTCGGCACGCACGGGGAACGACAGCAGGCGCGATGCATCGACACCACGCAAGTTGATGGAGGACCAAGCCCCCATTTGCTTGAACGTCAGCGAGACCACCCGATTCGTGGCAACCGGTTTGCTGACGGCGTCGACCAGAGTTTCCTCTGCAGGCTGCGTCTGGGCCTTGGGCGCCTTCGCGCGTTGCGGCTGTGACTGTGCGGCGGCGGTCGAGAGAAAAACCGACGAAACCGCCAGGATCACCGCGCCCCAGCCCATCGTGTGCAGATTTTTTGCCCGGATCATCTTTTTTTCCATGCTTGCATCCAACCACCCAGCAGTAGCCACCACGACCATTCGGCCAATCGCTTTTTCAGACCCAACATCACCGTGCGCACCGCGTCGAAGGCTCTGAGCACCCATGGAGGAAAGGGCTGGTCGGCGTCGCGGCCGGGTAGCCATTTCGGCCAATCCGGCCCCCGTGAAAACACGGCCGCTGCGACAGCCCGGTAAGAAGTCTGGACCGCCTCTTCAATGTGTGCGCACAGCGCGTGTCCTTGACAAGACACCACCCGTGCGGGAAAAACAAATTCGCGGCCCTGCCGGAAAATGGAGATGTGGACCCTCGTGTCCTCCTCCAAGGTCATCGGAACAGGCACGGCAAGTGTCAAGACGTTGCTGGGAAAGTTCTCCGTAACGCAGGACACGGCGTGACCGGATGGCAGCCGGACGGAAGCAGACCGGCGTGCCTGCAGGCGCGTTTGCTGGCGAATGTGCTGAGACTCTTTCGCCACCGCCAACATGGCCGCCAGAAGCAGCAAGTTATAACCGGCCCAGAGAAGGTACAACGTCGGCATGCCTGTGCTCTCATGGGGAGGCCTGATCCATTGCGCCAGGCCGCTCATGAAGCCCGCCAGGTTCAGGGTCAAGACAAGCGCAAAGGGCCAGACGGTAAGGCCATCGAAAGCCTCTTGCAGGGGCAGCTTGTCGCGCTGCTGAACATCGAGCCAACGCATCCATTCGGTCCGGGTCACGCTGAGCGCGGTCGAGACCAGAATGCACAGCCCGAGGGCCGCCTCCTTGATATCTTCCAGCCAGGTGAGCCTGGTCTTGCCCTCGAAGCGGGAGTGCGCGATATAGCCTTGCAGCCAGTGCGGCACAAAAAAAGCGAGCAGAAGATCGGTCGAGGTCTGGATGACGTTCACGTTCGCCAGCAGGTAGGCCAGCGGTGCCATCAAAAAAACCAACATCGGTACAACGCGGTAGAACTGGAGCATGGCCTGCAGGCTCGCAAGACCTTGTTTGCTGGCCAGCGAGCCCACAGAGAAGGGCTGGTCAACCCGAAACACATCGAGGACCGGCGGTGCAGGCTGGCTGGGCCCGGAGGCGTGCGGGCTGTGCTCCAGGTGCTGGCCCTGTGGTGGCAGAAAGCCAATGTAAGCGTTGCGCAAGCCCAGGGCTTGCAACTTGAGCGCTGTGTGGGACTTCTCTGTCACGGGCTCTGGCGCCAGACCGCCGGCCTGCAACAGCATGGAGCGCCGCAACACCACACACGAGCCGCCCAGATCGGAGGCGCCCAGGATGGACCGGCTGCGCTGTGACGCCTCAGGAACCAGAAAATGCGTCGCGGTCTGCATCATGCCGAGTGTGCGGTCCGCCACCCACCAACCGGCTGTGCTGGTCAAGAAATGCCTGTCGGGGGCCTTGTCGCCATCGAAAACCACGATCCATTCGCCCTGTGTGACCAGCAATAGCTGGTTGAGGCTCTCGGTCTGGCTGGCATCACCGGCGGGGCTTGGCCAATAGGTCAGGCCCATCGAAGCGGCCAGCAGGCGTGTGGTGTCCGTGGGACGGTCGTCGAGAAGGTAGCGTTTGATTTTTTCCGGAGGCCAATCCAGGGCCAGAGCGGCTCTGGCTGCGCGCTCAATGGACGCTGCTGTCAGTCCCTGACAAGGGATGAAGACATCGACCGTGGGCCAATCCCCAGGATCGGCGGGCAGGGGCACGGGCGCACGCTTCACCGGATAGGCGCCCGCCAACAGGTCGACCATTCTTAACAGCACCAGGTGCAGTTCTGCGGCGCACAGGGCAAAACCCAGCACCAGCGCCATGTCCAGATGGGGACTCAAGGTGGCATCGAAACGCCAGAAGAGATAGCGTGCACTGGCCACCAGTGACAACCCGACCAGGATCAGCGTGACCCACGCACCGCCATAGCGCCGCGTGTAGAGACTGATGGCGACAACCAAGCCAGCAAACACCATCTGGCTTTTCAGCGAAAGGTCGACCGTCGCCACGAACGCCAGGCCCAGCGCACACAGCAGTACCGTCAGCTTGAGAATGCCCGGCAACGACCAGACCTGAGCAGCCATCAGCCGATCACCCCATTGGTTGATGACGCCTTCGAGGTAGGGCCGTTTCGGAGCGCTGTCCCCTGCCTTTCCCCAGCGTTCACGCCAGAGCGACAGGATTAACCGGGGGCTCATCGGTTCAGGACGTCGATCAGCCAGTTAGCGAGTCGAGCCAGGTCGTGGCTGGCCTGTCCGTGCGGGTCATAGACCAGAACCGGTTGCCGAAAGGCGAGCGCTTCGCCGACGGCTTCGTCCTGGTGAATGCCGACCGGAGCGATGCGCTCGCCCAGATGCTGGTGCAGCAATTCGGTCACATCCCGGTTCAAGACCTGGGTTTTGTCCACTTGGTTCAACACGTAGAAGCTGTTGAGCTCGGGACGAAGAACCGCCATGTCTTCCAGCCAGGCCTCCATGGCGGGAATGGTGGCATAGGACCCTGCATCGGCGAGCAGCACGATCAGCACGAGGTCGGCACAGGCAAACACCTGCTTGAGGTACACAGAAGGCCCCGGCGGGGTGTCGATCAGCACCACCCCATCGTGGCCCAGGCCAGCCTGCTGCAGATTCTTGCCCAGCCATCCAGGTGATTTGACGAGAATCGCCTCAAATGCCTCGCGATCAGATTCGCTGACCATGCCGTAAGGCACACAGGACACCTCAAAAGGACTGGCCACCGCCGCGCCGGCCCAGCCATCCCCCCGCAGGGTCTGCTTGCAAACACTGGCTTGTGTTCCGTTGACACCCAGATGCCAATGCAGCGCATTCTGCGGATCGAGATCGACCACCGAAACGCGGCCAGGGCCCAACCTGGTCGCGAGCGCCATGGCGATGTTGGCCGTCAGGGAGGTTTTCCCCACGCCACCTTTCATCGAAACAATGCCGACAACACTCATCTTTTCCCTAAGCGGGTCGACAGAGAAGACCGTTTTTCCACCGGCTTGACGGCGGCTTTTTCTTTGACATCCAAGCGGCTGAAGATTTGACTCAAGGAATCGTCGGCATCGGCCTTTGCGTCAACTTGTGCCTTGTCGGGAATCGACGGGGCCTTCGTAGTCGCTTTTGCAAACAAGCCAACCACGTTCTCTCGCTCTTCGTCGACGTCGGGCTCCATGGCCGGTGCGAGTTTGGAAAACAGCGACGCGCGAACCTGCGCCGCCGCAGCGCTGCCCGGCGCATGTGGACTCAACCTGCCCAAGGGTGGCTCCGCTGCCGCTGAGGTCATGGTGCGGGTTGGCGGCTGCGCGGCTTCCGAGACCATGCGCTCAGATATCTGGGTCAGACTCTGAGCCAGTTTGCTGCTCAACCCCGACATGGACAACACGGGCTTGGGCGTTTCCGCTCTCACCGTGTCCTGCACGCCCCACCGCTTTCTTTCCTGCGGCGTCAACGGCGGGGTCGGCTCGGGTCTGGTGGGCGCGACAACCTTGAAAAGCGGCCACTCCTGCCCGGCACTGGGGGTGGTCGCTGCCACCGCAGCCTCGAACTTCGACTCTTCAGGAGCCAGGGTGCGGAACAGCGCGGAAAGGTTGTTGCCAGTGGGTAGCATGTGCGTCCTCTTCTAAATGTCTTACTGAGGGTGGCGCCCAAAACGAAATCGGACATCCATTCCGCCCCCCGGCTCGCCAACACCGCGCACGGACATGGTTTCACTGGCCCCGAGCACATTGAACGCCCTTTGGTAAAACCCTTGGAGCAGGGCCATGCTCCATCCAATGGCCTCATCGCCAAACGCTTCGGCCAGGGGAGCCGCATAGTGCGTGATCTCGATAAAGCCTTTGACCTCTCTCAGCGTGACCCATCCCCAGTTGATACGAGCCCAGAAAAAGTTGAGGTTTTCTTCCAGTTGCGCCAAGGTCTGCACATTCTGAAAATGCTCTTCGGTATCGGTGGCGAAACGCTCGCCAATCCTGGAAAACAGCTCCTGCAACTCCTTTTCGTGCATGTGCGCCGACATCTCTACGGACATGGCTCGCAGGACGGGCAACCACTGGAGAGACACTTGCTGCTCTCGAAAATAACTTTGCAAGGCGTCGTTGGTCACGGTAGACTTTTCCAAAAATAATACTAAAGTATTTGTATGCCTGCAAAGAAGGCATAAAAAAACCCTACATATATGCCAGAATAATACTATAGCCTGCACCGAGCTGGTTCAGGCATAAAAAAAGCCCCAGACTCGCGTCAGGGGCTGCGGATTGTAGGCCGAAGCCAGCAAATCGCGTGTTATTTTTTCTGACGAAACTTACGCAATGCAGCAATCTGGGCGGCCATGACCGCCAGCTCTGACGTTGCCTTGGCCAGGTCAATATCGCTCTTGGCGTTCTTCAAAGCCTCTTCAGCCTGCTTGCGGGCGTCCATGGCTTTGGCTTCGTCCAGGTCTTTGCCGCGGATGGCGGTGTCAGACAGCACGGTGATGTGGTTGGGCTGCACTTCCAGAATGCCACCGGCCACGAACACGAACTCTTCGCCACCGTCGGCCTTTTCGATGCGCACGGCACCGGGCTTGATGCGGGTGATCAGCGGAATGTGACCGGGCAGGATGCCCAGCTCACCGGCCTCGCCTGGCAGTGCCACGAACTTGGCATCGCCCGAAAAGATGGACTCTTCGGCGCTGACGACGTCGACGCGGATGGTGCTCATATGTACTCCTGTAAAAAGGTGAGTGGAAAGCAAGCAGCGGGGTGGCTGGCCAGGCGCCACGCGCAGCCGTACTCAAGGTACGGCGAGCACAGCCACAACGCCGGACGCCCCCGAGCGCTGCTTTACGCCACCTTTTTGGCCTTTTCGAAGGCTTCGTCGATCGTGCCGACCATGTAGAACGCCTGCTCAGGCAGGTGATCGCATTCGCCGGCCGTGATCATCTTGAAACCACGGATGGTTTCGGACAGGGGCACGTACTTGCCGGGGGAGCCCGTGAACACTTCAGCAACGTGGAACGGCTGGCTCAGGAAACGCTGGATCTTGCGGGCGCGTGCCACGGCCAGCTTGTCTTCGGGAGCCAGTTCGTCCATGCCCAGAATGGCGATGATGTCGCGCAGTTCCTTGTAGCGCTGCAGGGTGTTCTGCACGGCGCGGGCGGTTTCGTAGTGTTCCTGGCCGACGACCAGCGGGTCCAGCTGGCGGCTGGTCGAGTCCAGCGGATCCACGGCAGGGTAGATGCCCAGTGCGGCGATGTCACGCGACAGCACCACGGTGGAGTCCAGGTGGGCAAAGGTGGTGGCTGGCGACGGGTCGGTCAAGTCATCCGCTGGCACGTACACGGCTTGGATGGAGGTGATCGAGCCGACCTTGGTGGAGGTGATGCGCTCCTGCAGGCGGCCCATTTCTTCGGCCAGCGTCGGCTGGTAGCCCACGGCGGAAGGCATGCGGCCCAGCAGAGCGGACACTTCGGTACCGGCCAGCGTGTAGCGGTAGATGTTGTCCACGAAGAACAGCACGTCACGGCCTTCGTCGCGGAACGACTCGGCGATGGTCAGACCGGTCAGGGCCACGCGCAGACGGTTGCCTGGGGGCTCGTTCATCTGGCCGTAGACCATGGCCACTTTCGACTCGGGCAGGTTCTCCAGGTTCACCACGCCAGAGTCGGCCATCTCGTGATAGAAGTCGTTGCCCTCACGGGTGCGCTCACCCACGCCGGCAAACACGGACAGACCCGAGTGCGCCTTGGCGATGTTGTTGATGAGCTCCATCATGTTCACGGTCTTGCCCACGCCGGCACCACCGAACAGACCCACCTTGCCGCCTTTGGCAAAGGGGCAGACCAGGTCGATCACTTTGATGCCGGTTTCCAGCAGTTCTTGCGATGGCGACAGCTCGTCGTAAGCGGGCGCTTTGCGGTGGATGGGCGCGGTCAGGGTCTGGTCAACCGGACCACGCTCGTCGATGGGCGCACCCAGCACGTCCATGATGCGGCCCAGGGTGGCCTTGCCCACGGGCACGGTGATGTTGGCGTGGGTGTTGGTCACGAACATGCCGCGGCGCAGGCCGTCGGAAGAGCCCAGCGCAATCGTGCGGACCACGCCATCACCCAGCTGCTGCTGGACTTCCAGCGTCAGGGCCGAGCC
Source organism: Hydrogenophaga sp. (assembly GCA_018335615.1). Lineage (GTDB taxonomy): Bacteria > Pseudomonadota > Gammaproteobacteria > Burkholderiales > Burkholderiaceae_C > Hydrogenophaga. The sequence continues at coordinate 23,321 of JAGXRS010000123.1, forward strand.
TTCCATTTTCAGCGCGTCATACACGCGCGGCATCTGGTTGCGCGGGAATTCCACGTCCACGACGGCGCCGATGCACTGAACAATCTTGCCTTGTACTTGAGACATGATGGATACCTTTTAATTTCTCTGAATCTGTTGACGTCAAACCGCCGCGGCACCGGCCACGATTTCCGAAAGCTCTTTCGTGATCGCGGCTTGGCGGGTCTTGTTGTAGACCAGCTTGAGTTCGCCGATGACGCTGCCGGCGTTGTCGGTGGCGGCCTTCATGGCCACCATGCGGGCCGACTGTTCGGACGCCATGTTTTCCGCCACGGCCTGGTAGACCTGGGCCTCCACGTAACGCAATAGCAACTCGTCGATGACGGCGGGTGCGTCGGGCTCGTACACATAGTCCCAGTCGCGGCCACCAGCGCTGTCCTGCAGGGTGCCGGCATTCAGCGGCAACAACTGCTCGATCACCGCTTCCTGCTTCATCGTGTTGATGAACTTGGTGTAGCAGAGATAAACAGCGTTGACGCGGCCTTCCGTGTAGGCATCCAGCAGCGTCTTGACGGGGCCGATCAGGCGATCAAGATGCGGCGTATCGCCCAGACCGGTGACGCTGGACACCACCTTGGCGCTGATGCGGTTAAGAAAGCCCAGACCCTTGTTGCCAATGGCCACGGCCTGCGCGTCGATGCCCTGCACCTGCAGGTCTTTGAGCTGCGTGGTCACGGCGCGCAGCACGTTCGTGTTCAGACCACCGCACAGACCCTTGTCCGTGGTGACGACGACAAAACCGGCGGTCTTGGCGTCGTTGGTCTGCATGAACGGGTGCGTGTATTCCGGATTGGCACGGCTCAGGTTGCCCGTGATCTGGCGCACTTTCTCGGCGTAAGGGCGGGCCGCACGCATGCGGTCCTGCGCCTTGCGCATTTTGGAAGCGGCGACCATTTCCATGGCTTTGGTGATCTTCTTGGTGTTTTCCACCGACTTGATCTTGCCGCGAATTTCCTTGCCTGCTGCCATTGCTGCTCCTTTATCGGGTCAATGGGCCGG
>JAGXRS010000124.1 GCA_018335615.1 Hydrogenophaga sp.
AGCGGCACGCACGACACCCGCCAGGCCATGGCCGCGCTCACCCTGGCCAACCTGCGCGCGGGTCTGGCGGGGGAAGCCCTGCCCGCTCACGCGCCCTGAAACCCACCGCACACTGCTCACATGAACACCGCTGCAACACCCCGCACGATCCGCATCCACCCGGCCGACAACGTGGCCGTGGTGGTCAACGACGGCGGCCTGCCCGCCGGCACCGCCCTGCCCGGCGGTCCCACGCTGGTGCACGCCGTGCCGCAGGGCCACAAGGTGGCGCTGGCGGACCTGCCCGCTGGCACCGCCGTGCGCCGCTACAACGTGGTGATCGGCCACACGGCGGTGGACATTCCCGCCGGCGGCTGGGTCAACGAGCAGCGTCTGGTGATGCCCGGCGCGCGCAGCTTCGACAAGCTGCCGGCACCCCAGCCACCCGCCGAACTGCCGCCGCTGACCGGCCACACCTTCCAGGGCTACCGCAACGCCGATGGCAGCGTGGGCACGCGCAACCTGCTGGCCATCACCACCACCGTGCAGTGTGTGGCCGGCGTGCTCGAATTCGCCGTCGAGCGCATCCGCCAGGACCTGCTGCCGCAATACCCGAATGTGGACGGTGTGGTGGGCCTGACGCACAGCTACGGCTGCGGCGTGGCGATTGACGCGCCCGACGCCATCATCCCCATCCGCACGGTGCGCAACCTGGCCAGCAACCCCAACTTCGGCGGCGAGGTGATGGTGCTCAGCCTGGGCTGCGAAAAGCTGCAGCCCGAGCGGCTGTTTCCCGCCCACGCCATTCCGATCCAGACGGCCACCGACGCCCCTGCGGCTGGCGCTGCCGGGCCATGGGAAGTACCGACCGTGCCAGGGCGTGAAACGCGAGGCGGGGTGGCGGGATTCGGCGCGGTTTGCCTGCAGGACGACCAGCACGTCGGCTTCATGTCGATGATCGACAGCATCCTCACCCAGGCCCGGGGCCACCTCGAACGCCTCAACCGCCGCCAGCGCGAAACCTGCCCGGCATCGGATCTGGTGGTGGGGGTGCAGTGCGGCGGCAGCGACGCGTTTTCCGGTGTCACCGCCAACCCGGCCGTGGGCTTTGCCACCGACCTGCTGGTGCGCGCCGGTGCCACCGTGATGTTCAGCGAAAACACCGAGGTGCGCGACGCGGTGGACCAGCTCACCCGGCGTGCGGCCACGCAGGACGTGGCGGACGCCATCGTGCGCGAACTCGCCTGGTACGACGCCTACCTGGCGCGCGGCCAGGCCGACCGCAGCGCCAACACCACGCCAGGCAACAAGAAAGGCGGCCTCTCCAACATCGTCGAGAAGGCCATGGGCTCGGTCGTCAAGAGCGGCAACGGCCCTATCCACGGCGTGATCGCGCCCGGCGAGAAGGTCACGCAAAAGGGCCTGATCTTCGCGGCCACCCCGGCCAGCGATTTCATCTGCGGCACGCTGCAGCTGGCCGCCGGCATGAACCTGCACGTCTTCACCACCGGGCGCGGCACGCCCTACGGCCTGGCCGAGTGCCCGGTCATCAAGGTCGCCACGCGCGACGACCTGGCGCGGCGCTGGCACGACCTGATGGACATCAACGCCGGGCGCATCGCCAGCGGCGAGGCCAGCATCCAGGACGTGGGCTGGGAGCTGTTCCAGCGGCTGCTGGACGTGGCCAGCGGCCAGCGCACCTGGGCCGAAAAATGGGGCCTGCGCAACGACCTGGTGCTGTTCAACCCGGCGCCGGTGACCTGAGCGGGGCGCGCGCTTCCTGTCGGGGAGAGCCCCCACCCCAGCCCGCCCCCAGCGGGGGAGGGAGCCAGACACGGCACTCGGGCAGGGGCCCATCCGAAACGGAACAGGCCATCACTCAGCCCAGCAGCGCAGCCAGCCCCCCGTCGGCTTCAAACCGCTGGTTGCGGTAAACCAGCCGCGTGGGTCCGGCCCATACCCGCTCGGGCACGCTGTGGCGCGGGTCGCCGGGGTAGCAGATGACGCGGCAGCCATCTTCGTCAAACGGCTCCGGCGCCACCAGCGCGGGCGGGCGGCTGCGGGCGGCGGTCAGCACCTCGGCCACGCTGCCCAGGCGGCTGAACTGGCTCAGCGTCATGATCTGCGGCGGCGCCAGGTCGATCTCGCCGGCCCAGTAGCGTTCCAGCCCGGTGCGCGGGGCCAGCCACACCGCTTCGGTGGCCTCGAACGTGCAATGCTCGGCCAGCTGTCCGGCCGGGGCGGCGGCCACGAAGAAGCGGGTGTCGAAGCGTTTGTTGGTGACCGAGGGCACGCGCGGCGTGACCCAGCGCGACCAGGGCAGCAAGCCGGCCACCGACGGCCGCAACCCGGCTCGGCGCAAGGCCGTGTCGAAACCCGTGCCCGGCCCGCAGTGACCGCGCACTTGCTGCAGCAGAGCCGGCGCTGCCGCTTGACCGATCAGCAGCCCGCATTCCTCAAAAGTTTCGCGCAGGGCCGCCATGTGCAGCCCCACCGCGGTGTCAGCGTCGAGGCCCGGCTCGGCCAGCACCTGCAGGCACTCGGCGGGCGAACGGTCGAGCCAGGCCAGGTCCACCGCCCGGTCGGCCGGGTCGAGCTTGCCGCCGGGGAACACATGCACGCCGCCCAGCACGCCGGAGTTGCCGTGCCGGCGCACCAGCAAGACCTCCAGGCCGCCATGCCCATCGCGCACCACCATGACGGTGGCGGCGGGCACAGGTGGTGTGTGAACGATATCGGAGTTGATGGGAATGGCCATGCGGCATTGTCCACCGCTGAACGCGACGGGCACGGCCACCTCGGCGACGGCACAGCACCCGGAGGGCCGGTTCGTCGATGTGTGCGCCAGCGGACAGACCCCGCGCGCCCCGGCGGTCAAAGTGAATCGCGCCCCTCCTGACCCAAGCCCCCCTGTCCGTCTGCACCACCCTGAGCGCGACGGCGAGACCACTCTGACAGATCTCCTGACACAAGAACCCATGTCCGTCTGCACCACCAGGCATCGCCGCGCGCGCGCCTCGCGTCCTCTGACCCTGCATCCCGCGTCCCCCGGGTCGATCCCGACCCGCCCTGCCGGGCTGCCGGACGGACGAAACGCCAGGCGCCGGCCGCTGAGCACCTGGTTGCTTGCGGGCGTGGCCGGGGCCGTGCTGGCCCTGAGCGGCTGCGGCGAGTCGGCCCGGCTGACAGTCGAGCAGGGGTTTGGCCCCAGCCCCGAGCTGCCGCCACCCAACAAGACGCTGATACCCACCGTCAACATCGCCCCGGCCACCGGCTGGCCCGACGGCGTCACGCCCCGGGCGGCGCCGGGCACTCGGGTGGTGGCGTTTGCCTCGGGCCTGGACCACCCGCGCTGGTTGCACGTGCTGCCCAACGGCGACGTGCTGGTGGCCGAATCCAACCGCCCGCCCAAAGACCCGGACGTCACCGGCTTCAAGGACGTGCTGATGGGCTTCTTCATGAAGCGCGCCGGTGCCGGTGTGCCCAGCGCCAACCGCATCACGCTGCTGCGCGACGCCGACGGCGACGGCGTGGCCGAGTTCCAGTCGGTCCTGCTCAGCGGCTTGTATTCGCCCTTCGGCATGGCGCTGGTGGATGGGCGCCTGTACGTGGCCAACGCCGACGCCGTGGTGTCCTTCCCCTACCGCACAGGCGACACGCGCATCGATGCAGCACCCACCCAGCTGGTGGCGCTGCCCGGCGGGCCGAACAACCACCACTGGACCAAGGGCCTGATCGCCAGCCCCGACGGCCAGCGCCTGTATGTGAGCATCGGCTCCAACAGCAACGTGGCCGAAAACGGCATGGCAGCCGAAGAAGGCCGCGCCGCCATCTGGGAGGTGGACGTGAACACGGGCGCGCACCGGGTGTTCGCCTCCGGCCTGCGCAACCCGGTGGGCATGGCCTGGGACGGCAGTGGCCACACACTGTGGACCGTGGTGAACGAACGCGACGAGATCGGCAGCGACCTGGTGCCCGACTACCTCACCTCGGTGCGCGACGGCGCCTTCTACGGCTGGCCCTACAGCTACTTCGGCCAGCACGTGGACGAACGCGTGAAGCCGCCCCGACCCGATCTGGTGGCCTCCGCCGTGGTGCCCGAGTACGCGCTGGGCGCGCACACCGCGTCGCTGGGCTTGAGCTGGTCGGGTGGCCACGCGCTGCCCGCACCGTTGGCAGAAGGCATGTTCATCGGCCAGCACGGCTCGTGGAACCGCCGCCCGCACAGCGGCTACCAGGTCATCTTCATTCCCTTCAGCGGCGGCCAGCCCAGCGGCCGCCCCGTGGAGGTGCTCACCGGCTTCCTGAGCGACGACGGCCAGGCGCAGGGCCGACCGGTGGGCGTGGCGATCGACCGGCGCGGCGCGCTGTTGGTGGCCGATGACGTGGGCAACATCATCTGGCGCGTGGCGCCCGACTCCTGAACTTGAGCACCCGACCCGCATGCAGCATGAAATCGTGATCGTGGGCGGCGGTGCCGGTGGCCTGGAACTGGCCTGCCAGCTCGGCCGCCAGCTGGGACCCGAGCGGGTGGCGCTGGTGGACCTGAAGCTGTTCCATATCTGGAAACCGTCGCTGCACGAGGTGGCCGCCGGCACGCTGGACATCCACCAGGAGGGTCTCTCTTACCAGATGCTGGCACACGACAACGGCTTTCATTTCGTGCTCGGCCCCATGACGGACCTGGACCTGGAGCGCGGGGAAATCGGCGTGGGCTGCGTCGAGGACGCCCTGGGCGAGCAGCTGATTCCGGCCCGGCGCCTGGGCTTTGTGCAGCTGGTGATCGCCGTGGGCAGCACCGCCCATCACTACAACGTGCCGGGGGCGGCCGAGCACAGCCTCTCGCTCACGCGCGCCGCCGATGCCGAGCATTTCCGCCTGCGCATGCTCAGCCTGCTCACCGGCGCCGAGCTGCGCAAGAGTGCGGGCGAAGAGGGGCAGGTGCGCATCGTCATCGTGGGGGCGGGCGCCACCGGGGTGGAGCTGGCGGCCGAGTTGCGCGAGGCCAGCGAGGTGCACGCCCGCTACGGTTTTCGCCGGCTCGATCCGCACACCGACGTGCGCATCACCCTGCTGGAAGGAGCTGGGCGCATTCTGGAGCCGCTGCCGGAGAAGGTGGCGGCGTCGGCCACGCAGCTGCTGCACCAGCGCTTCGTGCGCATCGAGACCGATTGCCGCGTGGCCCGGGTGACACCACAGGCGGTCACCGACACCAACGGGCGCGAATTCCCGGCCGACCTGGTGGTGTGGGCCGCCGGCACGCAGGCCCCACCCTTCCTGCGCACGCTGGGGCTGCCGGTGAACAAGACCGGTCAAATTGAAGTGGACACCCACCTGCGCGTGTCCGATCAGCCCGGCATTTACGCCCTGGGCGACTGTGCGGCCTGCCCCACGCCCGATGGCGGGCGGGTGCCGGCACGCGCGCAGGCCGCGCACCAGCAGGCCAGCTACCTCTACCGCCAGCTGCTGCGCCGCGCCCGGGGCCAGCCCGAACGCGATGCGCCGTTCATCTACCGTGACCGCGGCTCCCTGGTGTCACTGGGCACACAGACCTCGGTGGGCAACCTCATGGGCAACCTGTTCCGCTCGAACTGGTTCGTGCAGGGTGCGCTGGCGCGCATGATGTACCTGAGCCTGCACCTGATGCACCACCGCGCTGTGCTGGGCACCCGCCGCACCGCTGTGCTGGCGCTGGCGCGCTTCCTGGTCAGGCGCGCCACGCCCCTCGTCAAGATGCACTGAAGGCAGCCGCGCGGGCTGCGTGTGCGGCCATCAGTTCGGCCAGCGCATGGGGATCGAACGGCTTGGTGAGGTGCGCGTCGAAGCCGGCCGCCGTGGCCTTGCGCCGGTCGTCCTGCTGACCCCACCCGGTGGCCGCCACCAGCAGCGGCTGGCACTCCCAGGGCTGCGCGCGCACCCGGCGCGCCACCTCGTAGCCGTTGAGCCCGGGCATGCCAATGTCGAGCACCAGCACATCGGGCTGGTGGCGCGTCGCCAGCGCCAGCGCCTCCTGGCCGTCATAGGCGGTCACCACCGTGTGGCCATCCATGCGCATCAGCGCGGCCAGCATGTCGACGGCGTCGCGGTTGTCGTCGGCCAGCAGCACCGACAGCCCCGGCGCCGGCCCCTCCGCTGCCGCTGGAACGGGCTCGGGCGTGCACGGCAGCACGCCCTGTGCCAGCGGCAGCTCCACCACGAAGCGG
>JAGXRS010000125.1 GCA_018335615.1 Hydrogenophaga sp.
GACCATTCGGCTGGCCGACAGCGCCACCGCCCGCGCGTGGCTGGGCGACGATCCCGATCCCGTGGTTTACCAGTGGCACCAGGACAGTTTTGTGCAGTTGCCCGCCGGTGCCGAGGTCCTGGCCTCGTCGCCCGCCTGCGCGCACCAGGCCTTCGCCTTGCGCCAGCACCTGGCCATGCAGTTCCACATCGAGATCACGCCCGACAAGATCACCGACTGGCTGGAGCAGCCGGGCGACGCCTACGCCGTGCAGGTGCTGCTGCACCGCGACAGCGTGCAGGACCCGGCTGCTCAGCGCGCCGGCACCGCCCGGCACCTGGACGCCAGCCAGGCGCTGGCCGCGCACATCTACCGCCGCTGGCGCGAGCGCTGGGCGGTGTGACCGGTCAGCCCACCAGCCCGGGCAGCTTCAGCCCGTCGCGCGGAATCGGCCGCGGCTTGCCTTCTGCGTCGATGGCCACGTAGGTCAGGCTGGCCTCGGTCACTTTCACGTACTGGCCCTGGGCCGAGAAGCGTTCGGCGTACACCTCCACCTGCACGGTGATGGAGGTGTTGCCCAGCCGGGTGACGTGGGCAAAAAAGCTCAGGATGTCGCCCACCTTCACCGGCTGCTTGAAGATGAACTGGTTCACCGCCACCGTGGCCATGCGCCCGCGCACATAGCGCGCCGGCACCACGGCGCCGGCCAGGTCCACCTGGGCCATCACCCAGCCGCCGAAGATGTCGCCGTTGGCGTTCACGTCGGCCGGCATGGGAATGACCTTGAGCACCAGTTCGCGGTCGGTGGGCAGGGTGGTGTCGGGGTTCAGGCTTGATTCGGTGGACATGGGCACAATCTGTGTTCAACAGCAGCCATTGTCTTTCATGCGTCCGTCCCAGGTTTCCCTTCCCCTTCCCGCCCACCCGTCAGAACCCGGTGCCGCCGCGCCGCGCCGGTCCGACTGGGCCACGCTCTCGCGCCTGTTCCCCTACCTCTGGCAGTACAAATGGCGCGTGCTGATTGCGCTGGGTTTCATGGTGGCGGCCAAGGTGGCCAACGTGAGCGTGCCGCTGCTGCTGAAGGAACTGGTCGACGCCATGACCATCCCGCCCAGCAGTCCGCAGGCCCTGCTGGTGGTGCCGCTGGGCCTGCTGCTGGCCTATGGCGGCCTGCGCCTGTCCACCACGCTGTTCACCGAACTGCGCGAACTGGTGTTCGCCAAGGCCACCGAGGGCGCCACGCGCAGCATCGCGCTGCAGGTGTTCGGCCACCTGCACGCGCTGAGCCTGCGCTTCCACCTGGAGCGCCAGACCGGCGGCATGACGCGCGACATCGAGCGCGGCACGCGCGGCGTGCAGTCGCTCATCTCGTACTCGCTCTACAGCATCGTGCCCACGCTGATCGAGGTGACGATGGTGCTGGCCCTGCTGGGCACCAAATTCGACATGGGTTACGTGTGGATCACGCTGGTGGCCCTGGTGCTCTACATCAGCTTCACGGTGATCGTGACCGAGTGGCGCACCAAGTTCCGGCGCGAGATGAACGAACTGGAGTCGACCAGCCAGTCGCGCGCCGTCGATTCCTTGCTGAACTACGAGACCGTCAAGTACTTCAACAACGAGGCGTTCGAGGCCAGGCGCTACGACGAGGCGCTGGAGAAGCTGCGCCGCGCCCGCATCAAGAGCCAGACCACGCTGTCCATGCTCAACGCCGGGCAGCAGCTGGTGATTGCGATTGCGCTGGTGCTCATGCTCTACCGCGCCACGCAGGGCGTGGCCAATGGCGAGATGACGCTGGGCGACCTGGTGATGGTCAACGCCTTCATGATCCAGCTCTACATCCCGCTGGGTTTCCTGGGCGTGCTCTACCGGGAGATCAAGCAGAGCCTGACCGACCTGGACAAGATGTTCGTGCTGCTGGAGAAAGAGCGCGAGATTGCCGACGCACCCGAGGCCCGGCCGCTGGCGCTCAGCGGCCCGCCGGCGGTGCGCTTCGAGAATGTGCGTTTTTCCTATGAGCCGGCGCGCGAAATCCTGCACGGCATCAGCTTCGAGATTCCGCCGGGCAAGACGGTGGCGGTGGTGGGGCCGTCGGGCTCGGGCAAATCGACGCTGGCGCGGCTGCTCTACCGCTTCTACGACGTGACGAACAGCGAGCCGTCGGGCGCGCCGAGCGGTGGCGACACCGGCCGCATCACCATCGACGGGCAGGACATCCGCTCGGTCACGCAGGCCAGCGTGCGCCAGGCCATCGGCATCGTGCCGCAGGACACGGTGCTCTTCAACGACACCATCGAATACAACATCCTCTACGGCCGGCCCGACGCCGGGCACGACGCCGCCGTGCAGGCGGCACAGGCGGCACACATCCACAGCTTCATCGAGCGGCTGCCGCTGGGCTATCGCACCATGGTGGGCGAGCGCGGCCTGAAGCTCTCCGGCGGCGAGAAGCAGCGCGTGGCGATTGCCCGCACGCTGCTGAAGAACCCGCCCATCGTGATCTTCGACGAGGCCACCTCGGCGCTGGACTCGGCCAACGAGCGCGCCATCCAGGCCGAGCTGAAGACGGCGGCGCGCAACAAGACCACGCTGGTGATCGCGCACCGCCTGTCCACCGTGGTGGACGCGCACGAGATCCTGGTGCTGGTCAACGGCGAGATCCTGGAGCGCGGCACCCATGCGGCGCTGCTGGCCCGTGGCGGCGTGTACGCCGGCATGTGGGCGCTGCAGCAAAGCGGCGCCGACTGATACCCGCTCAGGCTCGTCGCGTCAGTCCAGCACCCAGCGCAGCAGCAGCGCCACGACCCCCAGACTGAGCACGCTGGCCAGCCAGATGCCCAGCATCCACAGCAGGCGCACCGGCAGGGGCGGGGGTTCGCCGTCTTGCACCGCAAGCCAGGTGGTCCAGCCCCGGCGCTTCACGGGCGTACCGTCGTCCTGCGTGCGGCCGTGCGCGCTGGCTTGGGGGCGGCCCGGTGCGGCGCTCATGCGTGGTACCCCTCGGCGTCCACCTTGCCGCGGAACACCCAGTACGACCACGCCGTGTAGCCCAGGATCATCGGCATCACCAGCGCCGTGCCCACCAGCATGAAGACCTGGCTGCTGCGGTCGGTGGCCGCCTCCCAGATCGTCACGGCGCCCGGGATCACGTCCGGGTACACGCTCACGCCCAGGCCCACGAAGCACAGCAGGAAGATGAACAGCGTCAGCAGGAAGGGAGTCAGTTCATGGCCTTTTTGCAGGGCACGCACGAACGCCAGGCTGGCCAGGGCCACCAGGATGGGCACGGGCGCCACCCACAGGATGTTGGGCCAGCCGAGCCAGCGGTCGAAGTACTCGCCGGTGAGAAAGGGCGTGGCCGCACTCACCGCCACAATTGCCAGCAGGGTGCCCACGCCCAGCCAGCGCGCCAGCCGCTGCGCCTGCTGCTGCAGCGCGCCTTCCGCCTTCAGGATGAGCCAGGTGGCACCCAGCAGCGCATAGGCCACCGCCACGCTCACGCCGGTCATGAGGCTGAAGGGCGTGAGCCAGTCCCACCAGCCGCCGGTATACGCCCGGTTCTCCACCGCGATGCCCTGCAGCAGGGCGCCCAGCACGATGCCCTGCGACAGCGCCGCCACAAAGGAGCCGCCGGTGAACGCGATGTCCCACCAGCGCCGGTGCCCCGGGTCGCGCCAGCGGAATTCAAACGCGACGCCGCGGAACACCAGCGCCAGCAGCATGGCGATGATGGGCGCGTACAAGGCGGACAGGATCACGCCATAGGCCAGCGGAAACGCTGCCAGCAGCCCGCCGCCGCCGAGCACCAGCCAAGTCTCGTTGCCGTCCCACACCGGGGCAATGCTGTTCATGGCCGTGTCGCGCTCGTGGCCCACCGGGAACAGCGGAAACAGGATGCCGATGCCCAGGTCGAACCCGTCCATCACCACGTAGACGAAGAGGGCGACCACGATGATGAGCGCCCACACCAGCGTCAGGTCGATGTTCATGCGGGGTCTCCGGCGGTCGGGGCGATGGCTTCGGGCTTCACCGCGGCAGCGGGCGTGGTGCCGGCGGTGCGCACCGGTATGTGGGCGGGCGGCGGTTCGTGCGGCCCGGGCGGCTTGCCCATCAGCTTGAGGATGTAGACCACGCCGGCGCCGAACACGGCGAAGTAGATGACGATGAAGGCCAGCAGCGAAGTCGCCACGGCCGGCGCGGCCAGCGGCGACACCGCGTCGGCCGTGCGCATCAGGCCGTGGATCACCCAGGGCTGGCGACCCACCTCGGTCGTCACCCAGCCGGCCAGCACCGCCACCAGGCCGGACGGTCCCATGGCGATGGCGAAGCGGTGCAGCGGCCGCGAGCTGTAGAGCCGCCCGCGCGCCCGCGCCACCAGGCTGAACAGGCCGAGTGCCGCCATCAGGAAGCCCAGCCCCACCATGATGCGGAAGGCCCAGAACACGATGCCCACCGGCGGGTGGTCTTCGGGTGGTACCGTGTCCAGCCCGTCCAGCGGCGCGTTGCGGTCGTGCTTGAGGATGAGCGAGGAGGCCTTGGGGATCTGCACCGCGTAGTCCACCCGCTGCTGCGCGCTGTTCGGAATGCCGAACAGGATCAGCGGCGCTCCTTGCGGATAGCTCTGGTAGTGGCCCTCCATGGCCATCACCTTCACCGGCTGGTGCTCCAGCGTGTTCAGGCCGTGCAGGTCACCCAGCAGGATCTGTATCGGCGACACGATGGCCGCCATCCACATCGCCATCGAGAACATGATGCGCACGCGCTGGTTCTCGCGGTCGCGCAGCAGGTGCCAGGCCGCCACACCGCCGATGACGAAGGCCGTGGTGAGGTAGGCGGCCGACATGGTGTGCGCTAGCCGGTAGGGAAAGCTGGGGTTGAAGATGATGTCGAGCCAGCTGCCGGCCGCGATGAACTGCCCGTGTTCGTTCAGGGCGTGACCGGTCGGCGTGTGCATCCAGCTGTTGACCGACAGAATCCAGAACGCCGAGATGAAGGTACCCACCGCCACCATCAGCGTGGCCGTGAAGTGCAGGCCCTTGCCCACCCGGTTCATGCCGAACAGCATCACGCCCAGGAAACCGGCTTCCAAGAAGAAGGCGGTCAGCACCTCGTAGGCCATGAGCGGGCCGATCACCGGGCCGGCCCGGTCGGAAAACACCGACCAGTTGGTGCCGAACTGGTACGACATGACGATGCCCGACACCACCCCCATGGCGAACACCAGCGCAAAGATCTTCACCCAGTAGCGGAACAGGTCCATGTACTCGGCGCGGCCGGTCTTGAGCCACAGACCTTCGAGCACGGCCAGGTAGCTCGCCAGGCCGATGGTGATGGCCGGGAACAGGAAGTGGAAGCTGACCGTGAAGGCAAACTGGATGCGTGCGAGCAGCAGGGCGTCGGGCAGTTCCAAGCGGACTCCTCCAGGCGGACATGGACGGATGTGGACAGGCGGGGGCGTGACAGCGGCATGGTGGAGCAGACGCGGCGGGCGCGCGGTGCGCCAGCGCACACAGCTCAAGCGCGTCGCACGCGCCCGTTCCCCCAACCCGCTGGGCGGGCCTGCCGGTGTGGCCTTTGGTCTGCATCGGGCGGGGCCCGCGCGCATAATTCCGGCGCATGGAAACCAAATGGCTGGAAGATTTCGTGAGCCTGGCTGAGACGCGCAGCTTCAGCCGCTCGGCCCAGTTGCGGCATGTCACCCAGCCGGCGTTTTCGCGGCGCATCCAGTCGCTCGAAGCCTGGGCTGGCACCGACCTGGTGGACCGTTCGTCCTACCCCACGCGGCTCACCCCGGCTGGCCAGACACTCTACGAGCAGTCGCTGGACATGCTGCAGGCGCTGCAGAGCACGCGCGCCATGCTCCGTGCCCACACGGCCGCCGCGCAGGACGTGATCGAGTTCGCTGTGCCGCACACGCTGGCCTTCACCTTTTTCCCGTCCTGGTTGTCGGGTCTGCGCGCGAGCTGCGGCCCGATCAAGAGCCGGCTCATCGCCCTGAATGTGCACGACGCGGTGATGCGCCTGGCCGAAGGCAGCTGCGACCTGCTGATTTCCTACCACCACACGGCCCAGCCGATCCAGCTCGATGCCGAACGCTATGAAATGCTGCCGCTGGGCGCCGAGGTGCTGTCGCCCTATGCGCGCCCCGATGCCCTGGGCGCGCCCCTGTTCGCGCTGCCGGGCAGCGTGAGCCAGCCGCTGCCCTATCTGGCCTACGCCCCGGGCGCCTACCTGGGGCGCGCGGTGGACCAGATGCTCAAGCAAAGCCGTTCACCCGTGCACCTGGACCGCATCTACGAGACCGACATGGCCGAGGGCCTGAAGGCCATGGCGCTGGAGGGGCACGGTATCGCTTTCCTGCCGGCCAGCGCGGTGCGCAAGGAGGTGCGCGCCAAGAAGCTGGTGCCGGCCGGCGGCGAGCTGGAGACCGCGCTGGACATCCGCATCTACCGCGAGCGGCCCACCGCCCGCAAGGCCAAAGGCCCGGTGGAGAAATTCTGGTCCGACCTCCAGGCGCACCTGGAGCGGGCCGCGGCGCGCTAACCCGACAGCCGCAGACCGCTGGCGGACTATGATGCCGGCATGTCCACGCCCCTGCCGCCCACGCTGCGCCCACCGGTGACCCCGGCGGGCTGCCCGCGCGTGCGGGCCGCTGCGGCGACGGGTCTGACGGGCCGCCGCCCAGGACATGACCCGGCCCGGCGATCACCCATCCTCCTTCACTGAGCGCATCCACGATCGCCGGGCCCCTGAACAGAGGGGTTCGTGTCTTGCACGCCCCCTCTGGCGCTGCCGCCCGGGGCCTTTCCGGGTATCAACGGTTTCAGGAGTGTGCACATGCCATTCGATTTGTCTTCTGCGGGCGTGGCCCCGCCATCCACCCCTTTGCGCGTCGTCACCGAGCTCGACCGCGTTCGCATCCACCGCTGGTTGCGCACCCAGC